>CANRCJ010000031.1 GCA_947629105.1 uncultured Clostridia bacterium
CCAGGGAACAAAGCGCCTAGGCGCTCTTTGTTCGTGCCCGATTTAAGTTTCGAGCCCAAAGGCGAGAAACCTTAAAGGGCAAGCGTTCAGCTTTTTATTAAATAGGAATTTTGAAGAAAATTCCTATTTAATAAAATTTAAAAAAAGGCTGTACATTTTTTTAGATTTAATTTATAATAGTAAGGTGTTTTAAAAAAATGAAAGTCATAAGTTATAATATTAATTTGGGGGAATAGTATTAATGAGTAGAAAAATTAATGAAGAATGTGGAGTATTTGGAGTATATTCAAAGGAATCAAAGGACCAATTGGCATATATGATAGACGTTGGATTATCAGCACTTCAACATAGAGGAGAAGAAAGCTGTGGAATAGCAATAAATAGAGACGGACTTATAACATATAGAAAAGACCTAGGTCTAGTTTCAAAGGTATTCCCAAAGCATGAAATAGAAGCACTTCCAGAAGGAAAAATGGGAATTGGACATGTTAGATATTCTACAACAGGAGAAGCAAAGAAAGAGAACGCACAACCTATGGTAATAAGACATAAAAAAGGAAATCTAGCAGTTGTACATAATGGAAACTTAACAAATGCTTATGAACTTAGAAAAGAATTAGAAGAAAAAGGGGCAATATTCACAACAACAACAGATACAGAAGTTATTTGCCATATAATAGTACAAGAAAGATTAAAGGCAGCTTCAATAGAAGAAGCAGTTAAAAATACAATGAAGAGATTAAAAGGCTCTTATGCATTAATAATTATGACATCAACTAAATTGCTTGCTGTAAGAGATCCACAAGGATTTAAGCCACTTTGTATTGGAAAAACAGAGAATAGAATAGTATTCGCATCAGAAAGTTGTGCATTAGATATAACAGGAGCAGAGCTTATAAGAGATGTAAAACCAGGAGAAATAGTAGTTGTAACAAACAATGAAATGACTTCAATAGAAGCAGATATGGACAAGCCAAAGGGCTTATGTTCATTTGAATATATTTATTTTGCAAGACCAGATTCTATATTAGATGGAATAAGCGTTCATAAATTTAGAGAAGATGCCGGAAGATATCTTGCAAAGCAGGCACCAGTAGATGCTGATATTGTCGCAGGTGTGCCAGACTCTGGACTAGATGCTGCACTTGGATTTTCAAAAGAATCAGGAATTCATTATGATATTGTATTTACAAAGAGTAAATATATAGGAAGGACCTTCATACAAAATGCACAAGATACAAGAAATGAATTAGTTGGTTTAAAGCTAAACCCAATAAAGCAGGTTGTAGAAGGAAAAAGAATTGTACTAGTAGATGATTCAATAGTTAGAGGTACAACTATAAAGAAGATAATAGCAGTTTTAAGAAAAGCTGGAGCAAAAGAGGTACACTTAAGAATCGCATCACCTGCATTTATGGATGTATGCTATTTTGGAACGGACATAGATAATAAGGAAAATTTAATAACGTATAACAGAACAGTTGAAGAGATAAGAGACATGATAGGAGCAGATAGCCTAGAGTATTTAAGCATAGATAGTCTAAAGGAAATTACAAAAGAATGCAAAGTTCCAAATCTTTGTGTCGGATGTTTTACAAGTAAATATCCTGTTGAGGTTCCAAAAGAAATAAAGAAAAATACGTTTGAAGAAATTAAATTTTAGTAAATATAGATTAATATGATAAAAAATATAAATGTAAGCAATTAAAGTCAATTGCTTACATTTTTTTACAAAATATATTTTAAAAATGAAAAAAATATTATATAATGAGCATTGTATAATAAACGGAAAAGGAAAAACAATGGCAAAGAAAATATTAATAACGGAAAAGCCATCAGTTGCAAGAGAATTTGCAAAGGTGCTTGGTATAAATGGAGCAAATAAAAATGGATATCTAGAATCAGATGAATGGATAATAACTTGGTGTGTAGGACACCTAGTTACTATGTCATACCCTGAAAAATATGATGAAAAATTAAAATTTTGGAGATTGGATACTCTACCATTTCTTCCAAAGGAATATAAATATGAAGTAATTTCAAGTGTAGAAAAACAGTTTAACATAATAAAAGGGTTACTTTTAAGGGAAGATGTAGACACTATATATGTATCTACCGACTCTGGACGTGAAGGAGAATACATATATAGGCTTGTAGAACAGGAAGTTGGCGTTAATAATAAGATAAGAAAAAGAGTATGGATAGATTCTCAAACAGAAGAAGAGATTAAAAGAGGAATAAAAGAAGCAAAGGATTTAGAAGAGTACAATAGCCTTTCTGATTCGGCATATCTTAGAGCAAAGGAAGATTACCTTATAGGTATTAATTTTTCAAGACTTTTATCTATAATATATGGTAGGAGAATTGCAAAACAAATTAATGAAGAAAAAATTTCTATATCAGTTGGAAGAGTAATGACATGTGTCCTTGGAATGGTTGTTTCGAGAGAAAGAGAGATACGTAATTTTGTTAAAACTCCATACTATAAGATTATAGGTGAATTTGGAAGAGAGGAAACCTTTAAGGCGGAGTGGAAAGTAAGCGAAAACTCTGTTATGTATAATTCTCCTAAATTATACAATGATAGTGGATTTAAAAAAGAAAATGATGCAAAAGAGTTCATATCATCATTTGAAGGAAAAAAAGCTAAAATAATCGAAGTAAAAAAGGCTAAATCTAAAGAAAATGCACCACTTTTATTTAATCTTGCAGAAATTCAAAATGAATGTACCAAAAGATTTAAAATTAAGCCAGATGAAACTTTAGCTATAATTCAAGAACTATATGAAAAGAAACTTGTAACATATCCAAGAACAGATGCAAGAGTTCTTTCAACTGCTGTTGCAAAGGTTATAACTAAGAATCTAAATGGTATTGCTAAAGGTTTTAGAGATGAAGAAGTACAAAGCTACATCAAAAAGATGTCAGAAGAAAAGTATTCAACAAATATTATAAAATCTAAATACGTAAATGATAGTAAAATAACTGACCACTATGCAATTATACCTACAGGAGAAGGATACGAGAATTACGATAAGTTACAAGAATTACAAAAACAAGTTTATAAGATTATTGTAAAAAGATTTCTTGCAATATTTTACCCTCCTGCTGAATTTAGTAAGGTAAATGTAACAGTTGGAATTGATAATGAGGAGTTTAGCACAAGTGGGAAGGTATGCATTAAGCAAGGATATCTAGAAATTCTAAAACAAAAAGCAGATAAAAAAGAAGATGATGAAGAATCTTCTGATTTAACTATACTTAATTCTTTGAAAAAGGGAGAAGAAATTGAAATTAGGAATTTTGAAACGAAAGCATCAGAAACATCTCCTCCAAGTAGATACAATTCAGGCTCAATGATACTTGCAATGGAAAATGCTGGAAAGCTTATAGAAGATGAGGAATTAAGAGAACAAATAAAAGGTGCTGGAATTGGTACAAGCGCAACTAGAGCTGAAATTATGAAAAAACTAGAAAAGATAAACTATATAGCGATAAACAGTAAAACACAAATAATTACTCCAACAGATAAAGGAGAACTTATATATGATGTAGTAAAAAACTCTATGCCTGATATGCTGAATCCAAAACTTACAGCAAGTTGGGAAAAGGGGTTAGATATGGTCGCTAGAAAAGAAATACAGGCAGAAGAATTTATGCAAAAATTAGAGACTTATATAAAATCCAAATTTAATAAGTTAGTAATATAATTATTGAATACATGAAATCACAATTATGTAAAACAAAGCATAATATATTTACATAAAGGAAGGTGAAAGTAATGTATTCGTACATAATAAATGGAGGAAGAAGACTACAAGGAGAAACTTATGCATCAGGCTCAAAAAATGCATCACTTCCTATAATTGCTGCAAGCATTCTAAATGGTGGAATTACTAAGTTATATAATGTACCAAATATACATGATACACAAATGATGTTTGAAATTCTTAAAAGATTGGGTTGCAAAATTAGGAAGAATAATGGTAAAATAATAATTGATTCAAAAGATATAATTAATCATGAAATACCAGATGAGTTAATGAGGCAAATGAGGTCATCAGTAATAATAGTAGGAGCAATAATTCGGAAGGTTAAAAAAGGCTAAATTTTCATATCCAGGAGGATGTGATATTGGAGCAAGACCAATAGATTTGCATCTAAAGGCATTTAAAATGCTTGGTATAAATATAAAAGAAGAAGCAGGATGTATAAAGTGCATAACTGATAAAATAACGCCAGCAGAAATACATCTTGATTTTCCAAGTGTTGGTGCAACAGAGAATATAATGCTTGTGACAGCTTTGGCAGATGGAATTACAGTAATAAAAAATGCTGCTATGGAGCCTGAAATTGTTGATTTGCAAAATATGCTTAATAAAATGGGAGCAAAGATAAAAGGAGCTGGTAGTAGCGAAATAATAATTACGGGAGTAAAACGCCTTAAAGATGTAAGCTATAATATTATGCCTGATAGAATAGAAGCGGGCACTTTACTTTGTGCTGTTGCAGAAACAGGTGGAAAATTAAAGCTTAACAAAGTAATTCCAGAACATTTGACTCCTGTGCTTCATAAACTTGAAGAGTGTGGGTGTTTTATAGAAACAAATAAAGACAGTATAATATTAGAAGCACCCAAAAGATTGAAAAATATAGAAATAAAGACATTGCCATATCCAGGCTTTCCAACTGATATGCAATCAGTTTTTGCAAGTGCTCTAACTATTGCAAAAGGAACATCATTAATAATTGAAAATATATTTGAAAATAGGTATAAATATGTTAATGAATTGAGAAAAATGGGAGCAAAAATAACTGTCGAAGGCAAAATTTGTGTTATAAAAGGAACAAGAAGATTATATGGAACAAATGTGGATGCAGCAGATTTAAGAGGAGGAGCAAGCCTAGTACTTGCAGGACTTGTAGCTAAGGGAAAGACAACTGTAAATAATGCAAAATACATCTTACGTGGATATGAGAATTTAGATACAAAACTAAGATCATTAGGAGCAATAATTGAATTAAAAGATATTTAAAGCTTAGAGGGTGTCTTAAATCCCTCTAAGACATAGATTACAAAAGGAGGAGGACAAAGTAACAAATGACAAGAAAAAAAAGAAGCGAGCAATATAATATGGATGACGAGGTTATAATTGGATATAATGTTAAGCTAAAAAAGGACAAGACTACCAAAAAACAGAAAAAACCTAAAATTACTAATAATACTAAACAGCCAAAGAAAGTAAATAATAATAAAAGTAATGAAAGAAATGTCAAAAAAACAAAAAAGACTACAAAAACATCAGTAAAAAAGAAAAAGAACAACAAAGCAAAAAAAATTTTATTTGCAATAATAAAGCTTATGTTGATAATTGCAATAATAGTAGGAATATTATTTTTCCTATTTGTATCTCCAGTTTTTAATATCACAAAAATAAGAGTAGAAAATGCAAGTAAAATAAGTGCAAATACATATATTGTTTTATCTGAAATACATGAAGGAGAAAATATATTTAAAATAAGAAAAGAAAAAGCAAAAGAAATGATAAAACATGAAAGCTATGTTGAAGATGTAAAAATAAGAAGAGAATATCCAGGGACAGTTGTAATAGATGTTACTGAAAGAACTCCAAAATACATGATAGAAAAAAGTGGAATGTATATTTATATAGATAAAAACGGTTACATACTAGAAATAAGTCAAACACCACTAGACACATGTTTATTAACAGGTATTTTAACAGATTTAGATAATGTACAATTAGGTAGTAGATTATTAGAAGAAGACATATCAAAATTTAGTGACCTTATAAAAATAACAGACGGATTAAAAAATAATAATATAGAAGCAAAATTATATTCAATAGATATTTCGGATAGCAATAACTATGCTTTAGAATTTAAAGAAGAAAATAAAAAGGTGATACTAGGAGATGTATCAAATTTAAGCACAAAGATGCTATGGATAAAAGAACTTATGGAACTTAATAAAGATGAAAGTGGTACGATACATTTAGATACAAATAATATATATTTCTCACCTGAACAAAAAACTGAAAAATAATTTTTTTAGCTTTTATCCAAATAATAGAAAGGGTTGATTAGATAATGAACGACAAAAAACAAGTTTCGATTACAATAGGACTTATGTGTGTAGTTTTAACATGTGCAATAGTAGTTCAACTTAACACTATTAAAGAGGCAACTAAAATAGTAGGAACTTCGTATGCAGAGCAAAGCTTAAAAGATGAAGTACTAAGATGGAAAGAAAATTACGAATCATTGTATAAAAATTTAGAAGAAACGGAAGAAAAACTAGAGAAGGCAAGAAGTGAAGCAACACAAGAAAATGGGAGAGGTACGGAACTTGAAGGGGAACTTTCTAATATTAATAAGCTACTTGGACTTACAGAACTAACAGGAAGAGGTGTAGTAGTAACTCTTTCAGATAATACAACAGTGACATCTGAAGGAATATCTGTTGACGAGGATATAAATGATTATGTAGTGCATGATGAAGACTTGAGATCAGTTGTTAATGAATTATATAATGCAGGAGCAGAAGCTATTTCAATAAATGGACAAAGACTTGTGAATACATCAGCAATTACATGTAGTGGAACAGTAATCACGATAAATGGAATAAAATTAAATTCTCCATTTGTAATTAGTGCAATCGGTAATCCAGAAAGTTTATACAGCATTGAAAGAACTGGTGGATATATAGAATTAATGAGACAAACAGGAGCTATTGCAGAAACTACAAAATCAAACAATATCACAGTTCCTAAGTTTTCAGGGGCTTTATCCTCTAAATACATGAGAAATGTAGAGTAAGAAGGAGGGAGGAAAAGATATGAGCAAAAGTAAGATAGCAGTTGCGATAACTATTGGAATAATGAGCTTTATGATGATATATGTAATGCTAATACAAATTAGCATAGCAAGTGATGATGATAGAGAAGAAATAGAGTTCTTAAGAGAAACAGAGCTTAAAGATTTACTCGCAAGTTACAAGGAAAGATACGAAGAAACAAATGAGAAAATAGTTGAAGCCAAAAATAAAATAGATGAATATGAAAAAGATGAAAAATCAGAGGAAGATACAGTAGCGCTATTAGAAGAAGAAGTAAAGCAAGCCAAAATGTTACTTGGATATACTGATGTAGTGGGTGAAGGTGTCATAGTAACAATGGAAAACAATGTAATATATGGCGAGGAAGAATCAGCGATTGTAAGAGCAAGTGACCTTATAGAGCTTATAAATGAGTTAAAACTAGCAGGGGCAGAAGCAATATCAATAAATGATGAAAGAATAATTTCAAGAACAGATATATTTGATGTTGTACCTCCACTTATACATATAAACGGACAAAGAAAAGCTTCTCCATTTGTTATAAAAGCAATAGGAGACATTAACTATCTAGAATCTGCGTTAAAGATAAAAGGAGGATTCATAGATTCCTATACTTTGAATAATTACAAAATAAGTATTGAATCTAAACAAGAAATTACAATAAACAAATATGAAGGAGAATTAACTTTAAATTATATAAATAAAGAGGAGGTAAAAAAATGATAATATTAGCAATAGTTATAGGATGTATTTTAGGCGTAATTTTAGGAATAAATGCACCAACAATATCATATATATATTCAGATTATCTTGCAATTTCAATCGTTGCAGCTTTAGACTCTGTATTTGGAGGAATAACTGCTACTCTAAAAAACAATTTCGATTTTAAAATATTTGTTACAGGATTCTTCGGAAATGCGATTTTGTCGATTTTACTTGCTTTTCTTGGAAATAAATTAAATGTTGATATATATTTGGCAGCTATTGTCGTTTTCGTAGGCAGAATGTTCAATAATTTGACAATAATAAGAAGATTTTATTTAGAAAAATGGACACAAATGAAAGCAAAAAAAGCTGAGATAGCAAAAGAGCAAAGCAAGGAATAATAAGGGAAACAAGCGAATGCTCTTTTTAAAAGAGCATTCATTTTTTGACCTTTTTCATATAACAAAAATATTACAAAAATATTACAAAAATATTACAAATTCTATTGACATTTTTTTTAAAATATTATATTCTTAAGTACAGAAAAATATAAAAAATGGAGGAGTTAAAATTGGCAATAGGTGATATAATTGTTGGCTTAGATATTGGGACTTCTAAAGTATCTGCTATTGTTGGGGAAGTTAATAATTTTAATCAAATTGAAATTATTTCTTCTACAAAATGTAAATGCAAAGGCATACAAAAGGGCAAGATAGTAGATGAAGATGAAATAAGCTTATCAATAGCCAAAACAATTCAAGATGCTGAAGATGAAGCCAATTTAAAGATACACTCTGCTTATGTTACAGTTCCTGGAAAATATATTACTATTGTACAAAATAGTATTATAAAGGAAGTCAAGGACAAATATGCAGGAATATCAGTAAAAGACATTGGTGCAAGTATAATGCAAGTCAAGGACATAGAAATCCCAGAAGGTAAAACAATTATAGACATTGTCCCTGAATGTTTCATATTAGATAATGGAGAAAAAGTTGAAGATCCAGTAGGATGCTTAAGTGCAAGTTTTACTTTGCAGGCTCAAATTATATTGATAGATAGAGATTATATGAAGAAAATTACATCAATATTAAAAAAGTCTGGCGTCGAATTAGATGGAATGGTCCCAATCACTCTTGCAGAGAGAAATCTAATATTAGATAGAAATGAATTAAATGATAATGTAATGCTTCTAGATATTGGAGCAGGAAATATAGAAATTGGTGTTTTTGAAGGAAGCAAATTCATATATACAAATACGATTCCATTAGGGGGAGACACAATAAGCAGAGATATAGAAGTTGTACTTAATATTTCTGAAGAAGAAGCAGACAAATTAAAAAGACAATATGGACTAGCATTAAAGTCATTTATTGATAATGATAATGATATATTTTTAAATACATATAAAGGCGAGTCAAAGAATAAGACAATTAAGAGCTCTGAACTTATAGAAATAATTGAAGCAAGAATAGAGGAAATGTTTTCTCTTATAAATAAAGATATAATTAACCAGGGAATAAAACAGAGAATAAATAATGTAATACTTACGGGACAAGGAATAATTAATATAAATAAAAGTGATGTAGCAGGAAAGATTGCATTAAATATACCTGTTAAAATTTCAACTGGAAGACTTGTAAGTACAATTAAGCCAAGCTATAGAACATCATATGCATTAGTTCGATACGTTGCAGCAAAACCATTTGCTAAATCTGTATCAAGTACAATAGATGTAACAAGAGATGAAAGTATTTTTAAATCGATACTTGAAAGAATAAAAGAATTTTTTTATAGTTAAATAATTAAGGGAGGAACAAGAGTATGGTAGGGTATGACGATATGGAAAAATCTATGGATGAAAATGCTATAATAAAGGTTATAGGTGTAGGAGGTGCTGGAAATAACGCTGTAAATAGAATGATAGCAAGTGGAATAAAAGGAGTAGAATTCATTGCAGTAAATACAGATAGACAAGCTTTACAACGTTCTAATGCTAGTACTAAGATTCAAATAGGAGAAAAAATAACAAGAGGATTAGGAGCAGGAGCAAACCCAGATATAGGAGCACAATCAGCTGAAGAAAATAAAACTGAAGTCGCTGAAGCTTTAAGAGGAGCTGACATGGTATTCGTTACAGCAGGTATGGGAGGAGGAACAGGAACAGGAGCTGCACCAATAGTTGCTAGTGCTGCGAAGGAAATGGGAATCCTTACAATAGGAGTTGTAACAAAACCATTTACATTTGAAGGAAAGAAAAGATTGTCTCAAGCAGAAAGAGGAATTGAAAGCCTAAAAGGTAAAGTAGATGCTCTAGTGGTAATACCAAATGACAAATTATTACAAATAATAGATAGAAAAACATCAATGGTTGATGCATTTATTATGGCAGATGACGTTTTAAGACAAGGCGTACAAGGTATATCAGACTTAATTGCAAATCCAGGACTTGTAAATCTAGATTTTGCAGATGTTAAGACAATAATGCTAAATACTGGAATGGCACATATGGGTATAGGTAGAGCAACAGGAGAAAATAGAGCAGAAGATGCAGCTAAACAAGCAACACAAAGTCCATTACTAGAAACATCTATAGAAGGTGCAAGAGGAGTAATTATCAACATTACAGGTTCAAGTAGCCTAGGATTACAAGAAATTAATACAGCTGCTGAATTAGTACAAAGAAGTGTTGATCCAGAAGCAAATATTATATTTGGTACAGCAATAGATGAAAG
>CANRCJ010000032.1 GCA_947629105.1 uncultured Clostridia bacterium
GCCCTCATAATCACTCATATAAGGTATATGATAACTAAATGCAGCAGCAATTGTTCCTCTAAAGCCACTCATGAAATAAGATTTATTATCCCAATACCATTTACTAGATGGATTTTTAGCATCTGCCTCATGTTCTGAGAAATTAGTTGCAATATACGCTATAGCACCCATTCTATAGTCCCAATATTGGTTATGTTCATAAACGCTTCCTGGTTGGTCATAATTTAAACCAACGGCTTCTGCCATTCCTGGTTGTTTCCATTCTCTATTTATATATGCTGTTAGAAATAATCTCATATCACGTACATTATCAGTACTAGAAGCTTGATTATTTTCAGAACAATATACATCATATTTGTTATCCTGAACCCAGCTATAAGAGTTTGTTCCAAGATATAAATAAAATGCTAGTCCGCCCTTTCTAATCCAATCTTTAGCTTCATCAAACGCTTCATTACTTAATCTACTTTCTAAATCCTGCCTAGCAAAAAGTTGCCATGACCATGCCATATTGTGCTCTTTGTTCTCGATTATAACTGATTGATAAGCAGCATTTGATATCGTTGTTCCAAATAGTATTAATAACATCATTATTATTACTATTGATATTAATTTTATTTTCGACTGTTTCATATTCTTACCTCCTTTCCCTTTATATTTTCGTTACTAAAACTTTTCTTTTTATTAAATATATTCCTCCAGCTAGCATTCCTATTAGTAATGCTAATCCTAAGATTATTAATGTATATGTTAATGCTCCTGTTTTTATTGTAATGATTAATTCTGCTCCACTTAAGTCGTCCTCTCCCTGTACATTATTTCCTGGAGTTGAGTCTATATCTTTTATTCCTAATGTATTATAACTTGTATCTATTTCTGCTGTATTATAGCTTATCTCTGATGCAGCTTCTTTTAATACTTTTGTTAGTACTAATGTTACTGTCTTTGTTTCTCCTGGCTCTAAGGTGTCATTCTCTAATTCTGTTGTGTAAAGGTATCCTTCTGTTCCTTGATACCATTCATTGTTTATCTCTGAGCTAAAGTTTAAATCTTTTGGCATATAGTCTACAATTCTTCCAACTTTACCTGCAACTTCTCCTTCGTTTGTTACAGATATTACGTATTCTACTGTTATATTTGAACCTACCATGTTTTTAGCTGGTATTTCTACTTTTCCAAGTTTATTATCTTTGAATGTATAGCTTTTAGTTCCTTTAGCATTTTGTACTATTACTGTATTAACTTTCTTATCAAGTTTTAAGTCAAATATCTTAGAAACTGCTAATCCAAGGTCAACATTTTCTTTATCTGATTGTCCTAGTCCTATTAAGTCTGTTACAGCAACTTTTGTATCTTTTCCGTCTATTTTTATTGTTCCATCTATTGCATCAGAGTTTAAGCTTGATATTACTCCTGATGCTTGATATTTTGTTACGCCATATATGTTAGTATCATATATAAATACTACTATATATTCTCCTGATTGTAATCCTTCAAATTTATATGCTCCATTTGATGTTGTTATCACTTCATATACTTTTCCTTTACTGTCTTTTACAAATTCTGATTTTTGGTTATTCATTAGTCTTACTGTTATTCCTTCTAGTAGTTTTTCATCATCATCTCTTCTACCATCTGAATTTGCATCATTCCATATTAATCCACTAATTGAGAAAGTTTGATCATCTGGATTGTCTGGTGTACTTGGGTTATTTGGATTATCTGGTGTATCTGGATTGTCCGGATTATCTGGATTGTTTGGATTATTTGGGTTATCTGGATTGTCCGGATTATCTGGTGTACTTGGGTTATCAGGATTATCAGGTATATCTATAGCTGGATCTGACCATTTGAATGTATATATTACTGAATTTGTTGTTATTTCTTGGAAATACATTCCTGATATTGTTGCTTTATTTTCTAATTTTTCAGATGTTACTACAGATTCTCTTACTATTGTTTTTATTTTTACCTTAATTGTTGTATTTGCTTTTAACTCTATTCCTCTTATTGTAAGTGAATTATAATTTGTATCATATTCTTTTTCATTTCCATTTTCATCTATTATTGAATATCCTTGTACTACGACTCCATCAGGAAGTAAATCTGTAATTACTAAATCTGGTTCGTCTTTTGCTGAATAATTTGTTATTTCTATAATATAATCTAATTCGTTACCATCATATACATATTTATCTGTTATACTTCCGTTCATAGTCGCTGTACCCATAATTTTGCTTTGATAAATTGTCCTTGTGTATTCATTTGACATATAAGTTTCACTCGCAACAGTTGCCTGGGCAATCAATGAACATTCTATACTTTGCAAATCTATAGGCATATCTCCATAATTCATTTGCACAAATATTTCAAGTTTTTCTCCTGTACCTAATGAGTCTATTTTAAAACTAATTATTTTACCATCTTCTGATAAATTTCCAGCATTATAATTGTCTTCCCCAACTCTATCCTCTACGTAAGAAAATCCTTCTGGTAGATTCATAGTAACTGTTATGTTTGAGCATGTAACTTCTTCTATATTAGTAACAATAATTGTTATTGGGAATAGCATATTGCTGCCTTGCTCATATTCTTCTGAATGATTATATGCTAAATTTACTTTCAATTTTCCATCAACTATATTATTTGATGTAGAAATTATAGTGCTTTCTCCGATTGAAACTGTACTCTTTAATTGTTTTCCTTTTCCATCTTTGTCCGCAACTAAAGTGTATTTATATTCTTTTGTTTCATTTGGTGCAATAGTAATCCTTATAGTTAATGTTTCATCATTCATTTCTCCAAAAGCGTGACCACTCTTGTTAGTCTCTTCGTTAAATCCTATTACACCATCTTCAACTAATCCATAAAATGTACCATTTTCCTTTGAGATAACTGCATCAAATGTCATTTCATTACTTGAATTGTTTGTAAATTTTAATATATAGTCTACATATTGTCCTTCTTTTATAGCTGTATCCTGTGAAATATTTTTTCCATCTGTTCTCAAATTATATGCTATATCTAGATTTTTCATTTCATCAGGTGTTAATCCATTATCTTGTTCTCCTTCTACTGGTCTATCCTCTGCATCAGGTATATTTACTTTTTCTCCTTGTGCTATCAAACCTAATTTATATGCTTCTTGTACTTTTTGTATATTTGATGCTTGTTCTCCTTCTACTTCGTTATAGTATACTGCAAATGTTGTATAAGCTTTTGTTTCTGGGTCTAACTTTTCTGGTATTTGAATACTATAATCAAAAGATACTTTGTCTCCTACCTTTAGTGTTGTATCTTTAATTACTATTAAATATGATTTAACTGTTGATAAGTCATTTATATCTTTAGTCCATCCATTTGTTGAGACTTCTGTTAAGTCTTTTGTTGCTTCTCCATTACTTGAATAATATACTGTTACATTTGATACATCTACTCCATATGTTGAAGCAATTTTTCTAGTCATGTTAGCTGTGAATGTACTACCTAAGTCTTCTTTATCAGTAATAGATTTATTTCCTTCAAATGGAATTCTTCCTAAAATAGCAACATTTGTTATATCTTTAGATGTACTATTAACTACATCTATTGTTACTTTTGCTGTCTTAGCATCTGCATTTGAATCTATTATTGCAGTATCTTCATTTTCTATTGCTTTTATTTCTTCTTTTTCTCCGTTATATCCATTTATTGCATTTTTTGTTATTACTTTTGTTGGTGCAGCATAATTTATTTCAATATTGCTAACTCCTTTTCCGTCTTCTTCGTCTTCATATACTGTATTATTTTCGTTTGTTACGTATACTTTTATGTTATCTGTAATTGCTGGAGCTAGTTCATCTACTTTAAGATTTGCATATACAATAACAGTTGCACCATCAGATACTGATGATGTGTTGAATTTTGTTTGTTCTCCTTTGAATGGGATATCTACTACTATATTTCCTTCTTCAGTTCTACGTGTTGATATTGTTCCTAATTTTAATTCATCATCATATAAAGGTCCTCTCATTTGTCCTTCTGTAAATCCTTCTACATATGATGGGAATTCAAGTGTTATATTTGGATTTTTATATAAGCTCTTAGACATGTCATTTGTGTCTAATACTATTCTCATTTCTACTTCTTTGTTTGTTTCTGCTGTTGATAAGCTTGTTTTATTTATTGAAGCATGTATTGATGTTTTTGCATCATTTAGTTCTATTGTTTTTACGCTATCTCTTTTTAGTAATTCAGTTGATTTATATAATATTGTTCCTTTAAGTGTTGTCTCAACTTGTTTGAATAACATTGTTTGCTCTCTATCATATTCAGCTGATTTTATGCTTCTTCCATTTTCTATTTTCAATATTCCTTCTGTTTGTGGTTTTGATGTCTCTATTTTTATATATGTAGTTTTTTCTTTATATTTGTATTCAAGATTATCTTTATTTAATGTAGATAATTCTTTACCTGATTTGTCGTATATCTTGATATATCCTTCTTCTCCAAGCATTTGTACTAAGTTTTCTTTGTCTACTTTTGTATATGTATATTCTTGTTCTGATGTATATTTCTTTGCTTGTTCATCTACATATTTTGTTTCGTTTTCTAATCTTACGCTTTCTACTAATTCTTTGTATGCTATATTTGCCATCCATGTATCTACATATGTTGTATCATCAGCATTTTCAACTAACATATATCCTTTATCTAGGTTTGTTGTATTTGTGTTAACGTCAAATGATGCTATATCACCTATTGTTTCTTTTAGTGATACAGTTTCATTTGTATTTCCTGTAACTACTGTTTTTTCATCATTATATAGTGTTATTTTGCTTGTTGCTTTTATTGCTACACTTGCTGTATCTATTAGTGCTGTTTCATCATATATATATGTTAGAAGAATTTCATCTTGTACATCTTTCATCCAAGATATTATTCCTTCTTCTGATGCAGTATTTTCTATTGTTAATGTAATCATTCCTTCTTCATTCTTATAATCTTTACTTGAAAATACTTTTACGTCTTTTCCATTTGTTGCTTTTGTAGAGGTTGCTGAAACTGCTACTTTTGTTGGTGCTACTCCATTTATTTTAGGGATTTCTATCTGTAATTCTGTTTGTTTTACAGGTAATATGTTATTTTCTAGATTTGATTTGATTGAAGTTTGAAGAATAACTCCTTTGTATTCATCTTTACTAAATTTTACATACTTTGTTACTTCTGATGTTAAGTTTGCTTTTGCTTGTGCATTCATATATGCATTAACTTGTATAGTTTTTGATATTGTTCTTTCTTTTGAGCTTGTATTTACATATTTTCCTTCAAGAACAACATCTGATGCTCTATTTAAACTTTTAACATCAAAATTTGAATCAGTGTTCATCTTGATTGGTAATTCTATTACTACTGATTCTTCTTTGTTTATTTGATTTAATTTAACTATACCGTTTTCAGCATCAATGCTTTCTACATATGCTATTTTTTCTTCTGTTTGAACTAATTTGAAGTTCGCATTTTGAAGTTTTACTTTAGCATTTGCAAGATAACCTTCAGCAAGGTTTATTTTTAAATATAGCTTTTCCATATTTTCAGCTATGTTTACTTCCTTACTGTGCTTCTCTTTTCCCTCCTCCATAAAGTATGCGTCAAATTCCATATTTGCTCTATCTACTGCTGTATTTTGATTCTCTAATTCTGTACTTGCAGCAAATACTCCTTGTGTGTTAATACCTAGTACTGCTACATTTGCGAATGTTAATGTGAATGCAAGCATTGCAGCAAGTAACTTGGTGATTGTTTTTTTGTTCATAGAAATTCCCTCCTAAATCCTATTAATCTAATTTATATTATACTAGCTTTTTTTACATTTTTCAATGATTTTCGTGATATTTTTTATGTAAATTTTATTTTTTTGCCTTTTTTAGCTTTTAGTATAATAAATATTATATTACTTTATATATTCTACATTATTTTACTTTTTTTTCAATAGGCATTTTTTTATCTATTTAACAAGTGATTATTTTGTTTTACGGATAGTACTCTTTTATTTTTATGCTTGTTTATTATTTTTTTATTACTTTTTTATTTCAAAATTGTTACATTTGTATATTTCACTTAGGGGCAACTATATTTGGTTATATCTTTTTGTAACGTTTTTTTAGTTCCTTCATACTATGTTAGTATGATTTTGCATATAAATTTACAGGAGGTTTCTTATGAATAATATTGATGTTAATAAGCTTATGGGTATGCTTTCAAAAATGGATAAAAAAGATATAGAAAATGGGCTTGCACAAGTCTCTAAAATGCTTAATTCTAAGAATAAAGATGAAATTTTAAAAGATATAAATCAAAAGCTTGAAAAATAAATTATTATATGAAGGGATGGTTTTTCAAATGAATAATGAGGACATGTCCGAACTTTTTAGTAAGTTTAGCAATATGATTAAAGATGGCAATATTCCGGATGATATGAAGAATATACTATCTTCTATTTCTTCTAGTAATACTAATGATGCTAATGCTACTAATAATTATAGCTCATCTAGTGACTCTAATTCTAATAAATCAGCTAATTCTTCTGGTTTTGATGCTTCTTCTATTGATTTTGAGACTATCCTTAAAATGAAGTCAATGATGGAGAAGCTTAAAGATACTAATGATCCAAGGGCTAATTTGCTTTTATCCCTTAAGCCATATTTAAAAGAAAGTCGAAAAGAAAAAGTTGATCAATATGTTAAATTTTTAAGTATGAGTAAGGTTTTGGAGTTGTTTAACAACTCTGGAGGTGAGGCTCAAAAATGATTCCTCCATTTTTTTATAGAACTCCATTTAGTTTCTACCCATATAATAGGTATAGCAGATTTTCTTACGGGGATAAGGTATTCCGTTATAATTATCAAAATAGGGACCAAAAAGAGCCTTTTACAGAAAATAAAGAAAACGGTTCGAGTAGTGTACATAACTCTAAGAATGTTAACCAAAGTTTTGATGATATACTTATTATTGCTATTATTTTTTTCTTATACAATGAAGGGGTTCAAGACCAGAGTTTATTTATTGCTCTAATACTGCTACTACTGTCGTAATATGTGTCTAAAACAAAAGAGATGCCTTCTTCCATTGCATCTCTTTCTAACTATATGACTTACGCTGAACTTTTAGTCATCCTCTAAGTTATATAAATATTTTACTACGAAAAAATACTTTTGTCAAACTTTTTACTTATAAAATTAACAAATTATATTACTAACCTATTCCAATACAATCTCCTTATCTTCTACATATGCTCTTGTTTTTATAGTATCTTCTACATATTCATCTGTGTCTTCTGCCCTTTCCATCTCTTTTACAATATTGGCTATTCTTATTTGTGGTGCTTCTATTGAGCTTGCTGCAATTATTGCTTTTTTGTTTCCTTTTGCTCCTGCATGAGCAAGTCCTCTTATTGTGCCTAATACTACTATATTATCCTCAGCAATTACCTCTGCTCCTGCATTTAAGTCTCCAAGTATTACTACACTTCCTTCAAATTCTATTCTATTTCCAGACCTCAAAGAGCCATTATATAGTTTAGTTACTGATTCCTCTATCTTTCTATTAAACGATTTTTCAATTGTGTGAAGTCCTAGTTCAGTCTTTTTTGCTGTTTCTTGACTATGTTTACCTCCTGCCATTTTTATACATCCTTTCTTTATATTAATTTTGCATTTCTGCATATGGTAATGCTGTAAGATTTTCTTCAACATTTGCCTCATTCATACCAAAGTATTGAGCAATTATATCTTTTGCTGCATAGCATGCTAAGCTTCCTGACCCACCATTTTCTATTACGACTATTATTGCAATTTGTGGGTTGTCGTAAGGTGCAAATCCAGCAAATAATGCATTTGTTCCATTCTTTGTTTGTGCTGAACCTGTTTTTCCTCCTATTTCTATGTTAAAGTTCTTAAAGATTGAGTACGCTGTTCCTCCTCTTTCACTTGTAACGCCTCTCATTCCCTCAAGTACTGCTTTTAGGTTTTCTTCGCTTATTTCTATATCAGGTTCTTCATCATTGGTAAGTCCAAGCTTTTCATTTACTCTTGCCTTTACCTCATCTTTATTTACTTCTGTTCCATCAGCCTTTATAACTGATTTTACTATTGTAGGGTTTACTTGCTTTCCTCCATTTACTAGTATACTAATATATTTTGCCATTTGTATTGGAGTAAATCCATGGTATATCTGACCAATAGCTGCTGA
The DNA here is from genome assembly GCA_947629105.1 of uncultured Clostridia bacterium. GTDB lineage: Bacteria > Bacillota > Clostridia > TANB77 > CAG-508 > JAAWPK01. The sequence goes on from CANRCJ010000032.1 coordinate 8,230, forward strand.
TAATGTATATCCAACTGTCCAAGTTTCTCCTCTAGATTTAGCATATTCAGGGCTAGCTATTGTTCCTTCAGCTTCATTCGGAAGTTCAATTCCTGTTTTTTTAGAAAGTCCAAATGCTCTTGTATATTTATCTAATGTCTCTATTCCTACTCTATATCCCATTTCATAGAAGAAATAGTTACATGATTGTTTTATAGCATTTGTAATATTTAAGTATCCATGACCTCTATGATATTGTCTATATATCCAACATTCTGGTTTATGTCCTCTTGGATATACTCCTGTATCATTTACTTTTTCATTTACTGTTACTGCACCTGTTTGAAGTGCTGCAACAGCTGTTACCATTTTGTAAGTTGAACCTGGTGCATAAGCTCCATATATTGCTCTATTTATAAGTGGGTTATGATTTTCTTCTGAGTTATACTCATTCCACTTTTCTTTTGATATACCGCCTACAAATGATGTTGGTTCAAAGTCTGGATAGCTAGCCATTGAAAGTATTTCTCCTGATGCAACATCCATTACTACTATTGCTCCAGCATTTGCATCATATTTTTTATTGTTATATGCGCCATTTCTTATATTGTTAATTGTTTCTTCTAGTGCTTTTTCTGTTATTGTCTGCAAATTTGCATCTATTGTAAGAACTACATCAGAACCAGCTACTGCTTCTTCCGCTATTTCTTCATTTACTATTTCTCCGTTTACTGACATGTCTATCTGTCTTATTCCATTTGTTCCTCTTAAATAGCTCTCAAATACTGATTCTATTCCTGCCTGTCCGTATATATCACTCATTTGATAGCCCTTATCTTTGTTTGCCTTATATTGTTCTTCTGTTATTGAGTTTGTATATCCTATTATGTGAGATGCAAGTGCTCCATTTGGATACTTTCTTCTTGAACTCTGTCCTACTGTAACTCCTGGATATTTGTCGCTTTGTTCTGTAAATACAAGTGCACTTTTTCTGCTTATATTATTTGATATTGTAAGTGATTTTGTAGAGCTATATCCTTCTGATGCTATTCTATATCTTATAACTGCAATCTTTCTTATTTCATCTATGTTCTCATTTTCTATGTCATATTTATCTTTGAAGTAATAAAAAGCTTGCTCTGCAGTTGTATCCTCTCCTAAGTTATATTTTTTAAGCCATGATTTTTTGCTATCATCATTCGTGAATGTATATTCAAATGGATTAACTTTTATAGGAAATGTATCGGTATAGCTATCTTTGTTTTCTTCTAGGGTATTTATAATCTTCAAGGCCGTATCATTTAGCACTTTTGTATCTTGCTTTGTTTTATACATTTCAAGTGAAAAGGTCATTTCTGTTGTTGCGAGTTCGTTTCCATTTCTATCTAATATGTAGCCTCTTGATGCGTATAATGTGCTCTCTCTGGTAAGCCTTGTATTTGATATTTCTCTATACTCTGCCCCATTTACAATTTGTAGATTAAAAAGTTGCATTATTAGTACTATTCCTATTACGTATACAAATGCACTTAATGCATTATATCTGAGTGTTATATTAGGTGCTTTCTTTTTTCTAAATCTTTCCAAGTTTCCTCCTTCCTAAAGTGATGAAACTTTTAATTTTGACTAAAAATACCTTGTAAGTATTTGTGGATTTTTAAATATCTCTTCTATTTTATATCCAAATTTTTGCATTAGTGGGTATAGAATTATTGTTAAGAGTGCGTTGTATAGTATCTCTATTAATAGTTTTTGCACAAATATCATTATTTCTATATTTGATGATAAAATGATGGCTTTATACACATATACAACTATTTCATATACTGCAGTTGCTCCCATTACAAGTAAAATTACTGTCATTTTGCTGTCCTTTGATAGATTCTTCTCGAGATAGCCTCCAGCAAATCCTATAATTCCTAATACGACTGCTGATATTCCTATTACTCTACTTCCTAATATGTCTATTACAAATCCAAATACAGTTCCTAATATTGCACCATATTTTCTTCCTGTAAACAATCCTATCCATAAAACCAGAATTACGAATACATTTGGCTTTATGCCTGCGATTGTGAACC
>CANRCJ010000033.1 GCA_947629105.1 uncultured Clostridia bacterium
CAAAAGCACATCCTCCAAATACAAATGATGTAAGATAAAATATAACAACATGTTTAAAAGCTTGCTTTATATTAGCTGGTGTAAATGCCAAATAGACCATTGCAACTGATAAAACTATCTGTATAATTTTATTTGAATAAATTTGATTATTGGTCATATATTCTCCGTACAACATAAAATGCTCCAAGTGTACTAGAAATAAGTATTTTTAATAGTTTGCATTTTGATTTTGTAACTAGACCTGTTGCAAATAATATAATGCTATTCATGCATATATTTTCTATAAAGACTACATCTAAATATATAGTCATTTTTCCCTTACATCACCTGCCTCACTTTAAATTAATTATAGTTTGTATTAATTTAAAATGCTGTCATTTTCTAGGGTAGAAAAAAAGAAATAATCTATCTTTTTAGACTATTTCTTGGAAATTTATATATTTGTTTTTTAATTTTTTGTAAGTTTTTGAATATTTGTGTCAGTATATAATATTAACAAGAGTAATAATATTTATTATAAATCTTACACACAAAATTCACTTGCAATAACTTCAATTTACATATATAATTAGGGTAAAGATTTTTACTGGAGGTTTTTATGAATAGAACAAAACGTAAAATATTTGAAACATCAATGAATTTATTTGCGACTAAAGGGTATGATGCAACTAGCATTGAGGAAATCACTTCTGTTGTCGGAGTTGCAAAAGGTACACTTTATTATCATTTTTCAAGTAAAGAAGAAATATTTAACTTTCTTGTTGAAGAAGGAATGAAATTATTACAAAATAGTATCTCTATTAAGATTGCAAATTGTCATACCTTGGCAAGTAAGCTTAAAGCCGTGCTTCTTATCCAAATTAAAGTCATGACAAAATATGAAGACTTTATGACTATTGTTTTAAGTCAAGTCCTTGGGAAAGAGAGCCGACACTTAACTTGTAGAAAGTATGTATTTGAATATATAGATTTAATTGAAAAAATTATACAAGACAGCATTTCTAATGGAGAAGCAAGAGATGCTGAACTAGACGATCCAAAAGTTTTAGCCTCTGGACTTTTTGGAATAACATATTCCATTTTGTTATATAAAATAAAAAATGGCGATAAAGTAGACATTAATAATCTTTACAAAGAATACGAAAGAATTATTTTTTCAAAATACAATATAAAATAACTCCTAGATTTATTCTAGGAGCTTTTTATTATATAAAATTTTTTACAAAACTTCTTCTATGTATTGGACAAAGTCCATATTCTTTAATTGCTGTAATATGTGCTGATGTACCATATCCTTTATGTTTTGCAAAGCCATATTCCGGATATACTTTATCATACCCTAGCATTATTCTGTCCCTTGTAACCTTTGCAATTATTGATGCAGCAGCTATCGAGTAACTTAATGCATCACCCTTTATTATTGACCTATAAGGGACTCCACATGTGTCTATATTCGTTAAAGCATCTACTAAAATAATATCAGGAGTAATTGTAAGTTCCTTTACAGAATTTGTAAGTCCTTTCTTTGTTGCTTGCAAAATATTTATCTCATCTATCTTTGTTTCATCTACTATTCCAACGCTATAACTTAATGCCTCTTTTATTATTTCTTCATATACTTTTTCTCTCTTTTTCTCAGAGACTTTTTTAGAATCATTTACTCCCTCAATCATAGAATCTTTTGGCATTATTACACTTGCAACAACTACTGGTCCTGCAAGTGGTCCACGTCCCGCTTCATCAATTCCACAAATATATTTTGCACCATCTTTATATAATTCTTCTTCTATTTGTTTTAATTTTGTTAATCTATCAAGTTCTTTTTCTGTCATGTTTAGTATTACCTTTCAAGATTTAATATTTATATGTTATTAATCTACTCCTTTAATTTCAGACAATTTATGATAAGTAACATTATCATAAGTTATTCCCTTACCATAAGCAACATCATCATTTTCATAATCCACATAGTAATTATCTTTATCATCTAGATTGTTAAATCCCATCTCAATTAAATCAGCCTTTGATAATAAATACCATCCAATGTAGTCACCGCTCTCTTGCTTTGTCCCATATAGTTCTTCATCTTCTATTGCATTTTTTTCTGCAATTATTTTACATTTGCTTTGTAATGAAATTAGATTTGTTTTAACATTTTCTAGCTTTGCTGTTTCTGATATATCTAGTCCAATGTAAACTGAAGTACCTGCTAAAATAATAAGTAATATTATTGATATTATTAGTGTAATAAATGTTATGCCTTTATTATTCTTTATATTCATATTTTTCATTCCTTTCCAATGTATAAACAAACAAAAATTAATTTATTTTTATTATATATGATTTAAATTTTTTTATCAATACCAATATTGCTCTTTTTAATATTTTCTTGTATAATATTAACATGAAAAATTTAGTAGTAAATCGTAAATTTGATAACAAAAATTTAAGTTCATTCCTTATGAATGAATTTCCATGTCTTACCCAAAATACGTTGTACAAAGCTTTAAGGAAGAAAGACATCCGTGTAAACGATTCAAAAGTTTCCAAAAATGTTATTGTTCACGAAGGAGATAACATTAAAGTATATATACTTGATAATTATCTTTTTGGCGAGCAAACTCTAAATATAGTTTATGAAGATAAATATATATTAATTGTAAATAAAAAGAAAAATATGGAAGTTACTCGGCAATAATTCTTTGACTGATTTAGTGCAGAAAAATTACAAAGATATTTCTCCTATGCCTTGTCACAGGTTAGATAGGAATACTGAAGGGCTCGTTTTATTTGCTAAAACTGATGAAGCACTAGAAATATTGCTTTCTAAATTTAAAAATCAGGAAATTACTAAATTCTATAAATGCAGAGTTTATGGTATATTAAATAAAAAACATGGTATTTTAAATGCCTATCTTTTTAAAGATAATAAAAAATCTATAGTTTATGTAAGTAATGAAAATAAGAAAGGTTATAGACCAATTACAACTGAATACACAGTCTTAGAAGAAAATAAATCTCAAAACACAAGCACGCTTGAAGTTATTCTTCATACCGGCAGGACTCATCAAATCCGTGCACATTTAGCACATATCGGTCATCCTATAATTGGTGACCGGTAAATATGGTATTAATGAAATTAATAAAAAATTTAATGAAAAAACCCAAAACCTTGTTGCATATAAATTATCTTTTGATTTTAGAGAAGATGCCGGGATATTAAATTATTTAAAAGGAAAAATTGTAAAAATTTAAAAAGAATGAGATATGGTAAATATATCCCATTCTTTTTATTTTAACTATTGTTCATCATCATCTTGATACTCATAGCTACCACACATAGATTCATCTGGAGTGCATGTTTCACAATCTTGAATTGGTTCTACAATTATTTGCTTTAAAGTACATTCTTCTGCATCACAATCGTTATATTTGCAACTGTTAACTGTACAATTTATTTTTTGATTTTTATCCATTTTGTTTACCTCCTAAATGTTTTTGTAAGTTTATTATTTGCAAATTTTTAAAAATTATATATAAATAAAAAATTTTATTTAAAAAAAGTATTTTATTTTGTTTGTTTTTGTGGTAAAATAATGTCGAATTACAAATGAAAATTTATTTTTTATGGGGGTAACTAAGATGGAATTTAAAAAATGTGCACGTTGTGGTTGTTTTTTTGTAACAGAAGGTGACGTTTGCAGTAGCTGCATGCCTAAAGATAGATTAGATATTTATAAATTAAAAAATTATTTTGAAGAAAATTCAAATCAATCTATTGATAATATTTCTTTAGATACCGGAATTAGTGTAAAAAATGTAAATAGATACCTAAATAGTGGAAATTTTCCAAATATAACATTATAAAAAAAGAGCAATCATTGCTCTTTTTTTTGTTATTTGTTTTCATATCCTGGTTTACCAAGTAATTTAAACATATTCTTTTTATACTCTTCAACTCCTGGTTGATTAAATGGATTTACACCTAAAATATTTCCAGACATACTACAAGCTAGTTCAAAGAAATATAATAAATGTCCTAATGTCTTCTCATCTAGTCTTTCAATATTTATTAATATATTTGGTACATTACCATCAACATGAGCCTTAATTGTACCTTCCATTGCTTTTTTATTAACAAAATCCATTGTCTTCCCTGCTAAATAATTTAATCCATCTAAGTTATCTACTTCTTCTTTTAAAGGAATATCAACATTTGAATTTTCAACATTTATAACAGTTTCAAAAAGATTTCTTCTTCCTTGTTGTATATATTGTCCCATAGAATGTAAATCAGTTGTAAAATCAACTCCTGCTGGGAAAATTCCTTTTCCATCTTTTCCTTCACTTTCTCCATATAGCTGTTTCCACCATTCAGTAAGGTAATGTAACTTTGGCTCATAATTTACTAGAATTTCTATATCTTTTTGGCTTTTATATAAAAGATTTCTTGCAACCGCATATTGATAGCATTCATTATATTTTAGATTGCTATCTGCATATTTATCTTGTGCATATTTTGCACCTTTCATTAAGTCATCAATATTTATTCCTGCAACAGCGATTGGCAAAAGTCCAACTGCTGTAAGTACTGAATATCTTCCGCCAATATTATCTGGAACTACAAATGTCTCGTATCCTTCTTCATCAGATAATTCTTTTAAAGCACCTTTTGCTTTATCTGTTGTAACTAAAATTCTTTTTCTAGCTTCTTCTATTCCATACTTATTTTCCAAAATTTCCCTAAAAATTCTGAAAGCTATAGCAGGCTCTGTTGTAGTTCCTGATTTTGATATTACATTTATAGAAAAGTCTCTATCTCCGATCAAATCTATCATATCTGTAAGATATGTTGGACTTATGTTGTTTCCTGCATATAATATTTGAGGTGTTTTTCTCTTAGCATAATTATAGAATGTATTAGTTAAGGCTTCGATAACAGCTCTTGCACCTAAATACGATCCTCCTATTCCAATACATACAAATACTTCTGAATTTTTTTGTACTCTTTTTGCTGCCTCTTTTATTCTTTCAAATTCTGCCTTATCATAATTTGTAGGAAGTTCTATCCATCCTAAGAAGTTGTTCATACTATTTGGGTCTTTACGCATGATTTTATCAATTTGTTCAACTTCTTCTTTATATTCTAGTATTTTCTCCATACTAATTTTTGTATTATCAAGATTAACCTTTATATTTGCCATAAGATTTCCTCTCTTTCTTTTTTATTATTTAAGCATTCTCTTTTATTACAGGAATAATTTGTTTCTTTCTAGATACAACTCCTGGTAAAAATGCCATATTATCTTCTAATTTAACATTAAATCCTTTTTCTACAATATCTAGTCTATTTCCCAAAACTATTGCCTGAGAGTTACTATTAATTATGTCAGTAATAGCAAGCATGAATAAATCTATGCTATTAGCTTCCATAAATTTTCTAATTGCATTTTCAATATCAGCTTTTCCCTTTAATACATCTTCTATACATGCAGTATTTACTTGTGCAACTTGTACTTTTAAACCATTTGCATCAAATTCTTTTGAATCAATATTTATTAATTCTTCTGCTGAGAAATCACTTAAATCTGTTCCTGCTTTTAGCATATCCATTCCATAAGCTTCTATGTTAATATTTGCAATTTTAGCAAGTTTTTCTGCAACTTCTACATCTTCTTTAGTACAAGTTGGTGATTTAAATAATAAAGTATCTGAAATAATTGCACTTAGCATAAGTCCAGCTATAGTAGGTTCTATCTCAACGTTATTCATTTGATATAATTCATATAGAATTGTTGCTGTGCATCCAACAGGTTTTGCATAATAAAATAAAGGTGTTGCTGTTTCAAATCCAGAAACACAATGATGGTCTATAACTTTTAGTATATTTGCTTTTTCTATTCCATCAATACTTTGTGCAAAACTATTATGATCTACTAGTATAACATTTGCTTTTTCTTCGATTTTCTCAAGCAATTCTGGTGCTTCTACTTTAAAATAATTTAATATAAATTCTGTTTCCTTGTTTGGCTTTCCTAGTCTATATGCTTTTACATCTGAATTTCCAAGCTTTCTTTCTAAATTTTCCATTACTAGACTTGACATTATTGTGTCTGTGTCAGGACTTTTGTGTCCAAAAATAAATACTTTTTCCATTTTTATACTCCTTTTTCTTTTACATTAATTTTGCCGTTTTTAATGCTAATTTTATCATATTATTTAATGAAGTTTGTCTTTCTTCAGTGGTCATTCCTTTATCTTCTTTTGGAACATCAACAACAGTAAGCAAGCATGCAGCCTTTTTATTTTCTCTTTTTGCATTATAAAATAAAGCAAAAGCTTCCATCTCAGATGCAATTAAGTCTATTCCATCTGGTGCTCTTCTTTGAATAGCCTCTTTATCTGGAAGATATAAATCAAAGCATTCATTACAAAGTACAGTTCCTTTTACATATTCAATATTTTCTTGTTGAGCAACTTCTTCTATTTTCTTGTTAAGTTCTTCATCAGCATAAGCAATATTACATTTTACACCATCAAATGTATATGCATAATTACTTTCTGTATATGACTTATCAACAAGTATAGTATCAAGTAAATTTAGCTTTTCAGAAAATGCTCCACATGATCCAACACGTATAATTGTATCAACATCATATATGTGATATAACTCATACGAATAAATGCCCATACTTGGTATTCCCATTCCATGTGCCATTACTGATATTCTTTTTCCCTCAAAGAGTCCTGTATAACAATACATACCTCTTACGCTATTTACAAGCTTATAATCTTCTAAGAAATTCTCCGCTATATATTTAACTCTAAGTGGGTCTCCCGCCATTATTACTGTTTTAGCAATATCTCCTAATTTTGCCTCATTATGTGGTGTCAAGAAAATCAAACTCCTTTCGTCTTTTGAATTCATGCTCATATTATATATCATAATATATACATTTTTCAAGTATTTTATAATAAAAGAAAAAAGAGGTACATATTATACCTCTTTTTATATAAATATTTTAATTATGGTTCTTCTTCCAAAGTTAAGTCAAATTCTTTATATTCACCGTTTCTATATATTTTTATCTTTATTGTGTCTCCAATTTTGTGCTCATTTTTTATATTAGTTATTTCTTCAACTTCTTTAACTTTCTTTCCATCTATTTCAGTAATTACATCACCTGATTTAATTCCTGCTTTTTGTGCAGCAGTGAAGTCTTCTACCTCGAAGATATAAACTCCTTCAACGAGATTATATTTTTTTATTTCGTCCTCAGTAAGTCCTCTACCACTTATACCAATATATGGTCTTATGACTTTGTTATGTTCTATAAGTTGTTTAGTAATATCTGTTGTGCTATTTATTGGAATAGCAAATCCAATTCCTTCAACTCCAGTTCCTGATAATTTTAGAGTATTAATTCCTATTACTTTACCTTCACTATTAACTAAAGCGCCTCCGCTGTTTCCTGAATTAATTGCAGCATCAGTTTGCATAACTGTATATTTCTCATTATCTGTCGTTGTTATTTCCCTATTTACTGCACTTATTATTCCAGATGTAGCACTAGTTGCAAGTCCTAAAGGATTTCCTATAGCCATTGCATATTCGCCAACCTTGACACTATCTGAATCTCCAAGTTCTGCTGCTGTAAGTCCTGTTTTGTCAATTTTAATTACTGCTAAGTCTGTTTGATCATCTGTTCCTATAATTTTTGCATCATATACGTTGTCATCATTATATAGTTTCACTTTAACAGAAACTGCATCTGATACCTCATAATATGACGAAGATGAAGATGTACTTGTGCTAACAACATGATTATTTGTTAAAATATATCCATCTTCTGAAATTATTATTCCTGAACCTGTTGCACTTGAAGTGCCTTTTCCAAATATTGAATTTATATTATATTCAATCTCTATACCAACAATTGAAGGTAAAACTTTCTCAGCAACTCCTATTCCTGTCTCTGAGTATTCCTTTAGTGATACAGCGGTTGCATTAACTTGGTTAGAGCTCTTTTGTTCCTCTTTTGTTTCGGTACCTAATATTCCGGTACTTAAAAGTTGATTTTTAATATTTGGTACTCCAAAACAAGCACCTACAACTAAGCTTGCGCCAACTATTCCTGATATAAATGGCACCAATATACTTTTTGAAAAACTTGTTTTTGGTTTGTAATTATTCTCTACACTTTTAAAAGTATTATTTTCATTCTCTTCCATTTTAAAAACCTCCATTGATTTTTTATGATTTAATTTTACATTATATTTGTGACGCAATTGTGAATAAATTGTAATTATTACCGTGTAATTTTTGGTAATCTTTCCATAATATGACCCTAAGCTTTATACACTTAGGGTAGTTTTTTAATCTTCTTTTTTATTTCTTTTTTGTATTCTTTCTTTAATAGATTTTAATCTGTTATTATGTGTATCTGAATATCTTTTTGTTATTAAATTTTTTATTAATATCTTTTTAAGTGTTTCTTCTTTTACATCAGCAATTAAAACTCCGGTCCTTTGCAATAGATACTTTTCCAGTTTCTTCTGAAACTACAATAGCTATTGCATCTGATTCTTTTGATATTCCGATTGCAGCTCTATGTCTTGTTCCTAATTCTCTTGCTATATCTTTATCTCCTGCAAGTGGAAGCATACAAGCTGCTGCCTTAATTCTACCGCCACTAATTACAACTGCTCCATCATGTAAAGGTGTGTTTGGCACAAATATATTTACTAGCATTTGTGGAGAAATTTCAGCATCTATAGAAACACCTGTTGCAATTATATCTTTTATTTCAATATCTCTTTCAAGTACAATAAGTGCTCCTGTTTTTTCATTTGATAATTCAAATGCAGCTATTGCAATCTTATATATTTCTTCCTTTGTTTTTGTCTCTATATCTTTATCTATTCCAAAAAATCTAGTTAATTTATTACTTCCAAGTTCCTCTAATGATCTTCTAAGTTCTGGCTGGAAAAGTACTACTAAAAACAAGCCATACGTCATAAATGATGTTAATATATAATTTAAAATTGTTAGTTTTAAAACTGAACTCAAGGCCATTACAATCATAATGATTAGCATACCTTTAAGTAGCTGCCATGCTCTTGAATCTTTAACAATTTTAAAAAGTTTTGTAAATATAAGTATTACCAGTCCTATATCAATAATAAATACTACAAGTCTTAGTGGATTTGTATATAATTCTTGAACATAGTTTATTAGTATATCACCTAGATTATTAGTCATACCATTTATAATATAACTACTCATAATTTTTCCCTTTCTATTCTATGAGCCTTTTTTAAATAGAATAAATTAAGCTATATATAACAGATGCTGCAACTGATAATAGCATTGCTGCAACTATTACAATTATAACTATACTTGTAACTAATTTTCTTTTATCTATTTGTCTTTTTTCTTTCTTATCTTTCTTGTCTTTTTTATCTTTTTCCATTTTATCCTCCTATGTCTTTTTGTTCTATTTATAATTTATATCACAAAATATTGAAAAAAACAATATATATAAAATAAATTTAAGAAAAAATGGCAAAATAAAAACCCTTCAAATAAGGGCTTTTATCTTTTTATTATAATAATTCTAGTAATACAACTTCTGCAGAATCTCCTCTTCTTTTACCAAGTTTAATTATTCTTGTATATCCACCGTTCTTATCTTGGTATTTTGGAGCTAATTCATTGAATAGTTTTGCTGGTAAATCAACGTTTTTACCATCACTATCCTTTACTTTATTAATCTTAGTCATTATTTTTCTTCTTGCATTTAATCTTGATGGCATATCTTTTTGTCTTTTTTCTGTAACTTCTTCTTTAACAACTTTTAAGAATTCCTTACCATTTTTGCTTTTTGCAATTTCAGTAACTTTGTTTCCCTTGCTATCTAATTTAGCGCGAGTAACTTTTACTTCTACTTCTTCAAAGTTATCTTTTTCTTTTATTGCAAGTGCTATTATACTATCAGCTATTGCTTTAACTTCCTTAGCTCTAGCTTCTGTTGTCTTAATTTTTCCATTTAAAATTAAGTCTGTTGTTTGTGTCTTTAGCATTGCTAATCTTTGAGATGTTGTTTTTCCTAACTTTCTATTTCTTGCCACTTTCTATTTCACTCCTTTATCTCTAAATTTACTCTTCTTGGGCAAAATCTAGTCCTAATGAATGTAACTTATTTGTAACTT
>CANRCJ010000034.1 GCA_947629105.1 uncultured Clostridia bacterium
AATCAGTTCCAATAGAAAAAAATACAGATGCAATAGAGGAAGAAGTGGGACTTGGAGACAGAAAAAATATGGCATATTCTTCAAGTATGGTAACTTATGGAAGAGGAAAAGGAATTGTAGTTGCAACTGGAATGAATACCGAAGTTGGTAAAATTGCGGGAATGCTAAACGAGGTAGAAGAAGGTGAAACACCTTTACAAAAGAGATTAAATGGACTAGGAAAGACATTAGGCATAGCATGTCTTGTAATTTGTATAGTCATATTTTTAATTGGAATTGCAGAAGGAAAAGAAGCAGTGGATATGTTTATGACAGCAGTAAGTCTTGCAGTTGCAGCAATTCCAGAGGGACTCGCTGCAGTTTCTACTATTGTTCTTGCAATAGGTATGCAGAGAATGGTAAAGAAAAATGCAATAGTAAAAAAGCTCCCTGCTGTTGAAACATTAGGAAGTGCATCAGTTATTTGTTCAGATAAAACAGGAACCTTAACACAAAATAAAATGACAGTTCAAAAGATATTTTATTCTTCGAAAGTTTTTGAACTTGAAAAACTAGAAAAAAATGAATTACTTGATAAAATAGTATATGCAAACGTGCTCTGTAATGATACAAAAATAGGTCAAGATGACTCATTGACAGGAGATCCAACAGAAACAGCTTTAATAGATATGGCATTTAGATTAAACTATGGCAAAGAGTTCATAGAAGAATATCCGAGAGTTAAAGAAGTTCCGTTTGACTCTGATAGAAAGCTTATGACAACAGTAAATAAAGTAGATGGAAAATATATAGTATATACAAAAGGTGGAGTGGACGAGCTATTAGAAAGATGTACAGCCTATGAAACAGAAGAGGGTATACAGCAAGATTTAGAAGAGTACAAAAAAATTATATTTGAGAAAAACGAAGAAATGGCAAAAAATGCACTAAGAGTTTTAGCATGTGCGTATAAAGTTTTAGATAGAGAACCAACAGATGATGAAATGAAAAATATCGAAAATGATTTGATTTATCTTGGAATGTGCGGAATGATTGACCCACCAAGACCTGAAGTAAAGGTTGCTGTACAAAAATGTAAAAGTGCAGGAATAAAAACAGTTATGATTACAGGTGACCACAAGATAACTGCAGTTGCTATTGCAAAAGAGCTTGGTATATTAAAAAATGAAGATGAAGCTTTAACAGGTGCAGAGTTAAATAAAATATCGGATGAAGAACTTACAAAAAATATTAGAAAATATAGCGTTTATGCGAGGGTTTCTCCAGAGCATAAAGTAAGAATTGTAAAAGCATGGCAAAATAACGGAGAGATTGTTGCAATGACTGGAGACCGGTGTAAATGATGCACCTGCACTTAAGACAGCAGATATCGGTTGCGCAATGGGAAAAGTTGGCACAGATGTCGCAAAGGAAGCAGCAGATGTAATTTTAACTGATGATAATTTTGCAACTATTGTAACAGCAGTAGAAGAGGGAAGAAGAATATATGACAATATATTAAAAGTTATACAATTTTTGTTATCAAGCAATATCGGAGAAATAATAGTTTTATTTCTTGCAATAATGCTAGCACCATTTCTTGCAAATTGGTGCAATATAACAGATGTAGGAGCAATAACACCACTACTTGCGATACACATACTTTGGGTAAACTTAGCAACAGATTCACTTCCAGCACTTGCACTTGCAGTAGATCCAGCAGAGAAGAATATAATGAATAGAAAACCAAGAGATAATTCAAAAGGAATCTTTAGAGGCGGAATGATATATAGAGTAATTTATCAAGGAGCATTAATTGGAATATTAACACTTGTTGCGTTTATAATAGGACTTAAGTCTACAGAAGGAATGGAAGAAACATCAAGAATTGCAATAGCCCAAACAATGGCATTTACAGTACTTGCATTTTCTGAGCTTGTACACGTATTTAATGTAAGGAATAACAAAGAATCTGTATTTAAAACTGGAATATTAGATAATAAAATGCTTATACTTGCGATAGGAGTATCAGCAGCATTAGTACTTTCTATATTGTTTATACCAGCTTTAAGGGAAATATTTAGAATAGCAATATTGCCAAAAGAAAATATTATTGAAACAGTTATATTAATAATACTTCCTTTGGTAATTGTTGAAATACTAAAATTATTTAAAATAAATACACTAAAAGATGAAGAATGAAAAGAGGCATATATGAGCAAGGAATTTGAGAATTTAATAGACATAGAAGTTATTAAAAAAGAACATATGAGCAAAGCTGTAGCTATAATAATTACAAGTATTATTGTAATTATTACTGCTGCTATATTAGGAATAGTTGTTGCGAAAGTTCATAATGGAGAAATATTAAGTCAATATAGTTCTAATGCTGATAACGAAGAAAACGGGCAAGAGGTAAAAGAAGAAGTAAAAACATCTCAAAAATTACCTGTATATTCAGAAGATGCAAAAAACAGAATGAATAATATATATGTTGCTGATAATGAAGAAAAAATAGCATATTTAACATTTGATGATGGCCCATCTTCAGCAATAACTCCACAGATATTGCAAATATTAAAAGACAATGATATAAAAGCAGCATTTTTTGTCCTAGGAAGCAGGGTGGAGTTATTGCCTGATCTTGTAAAGCAAGAATATGAGGAGGGACACTATATAGCAAATCATGGATATTCTCATGATTATACAAAAGTATACGCTTCTGCAAATGCAGTATTTGACGAATACAACGTGACAGAAAATGCAATAAGAAAAGCAATAGGAAATGAAGAATATGCAAGTCATATTTTTAGATTCCCGGGAGGAAGCGAAAAGGGGAAATATGCTACAGTAAAAAATGATGCAAAAAAGATATTAGAAGAAAACAATATATCATATATAAATTGGAATGCATTAACAAATGATGCAGTTGGAACTCCAACAGCAGAAAGTCTTGTTGAGGACTTAAAGAAAACCTCAGAAGGGAAGAATAAGCTTGTTGTATTGATGCATGACTCTGGCAAAAAACAATTAACAGCAGATACTCTTCCACAAGTTATTTCATATTTAAAAGAACAAGGTTATTGCTTTAAAAATTTTTATGATATAATGTATTAAATTAATTAGGAAAGGTAGGAAATTAAAATGGGTTTAGTTACAACAAAGGAAATGTTCGAAAAATCAATGAGAGAACACTTCGCAATAGGAGCTTTTAACGTAAACAATATGGAAATTGTACAAGCAGTATTAGATGCTGCAAAGGAGGAGAATTCTCCTGTAATTTTACAAGCATCATCAAGTGCAATTAAATATGCTAGAATAAATTATTTAATGAAAATGGTAGAAGCAGGAATAGAGGATACGAATGTACCAGTGGCAATACATTTAGACCATGGACCAGATTTTGAAACATGTAAAATGTGCATTGATGCAGGGTTTACATCTGTTATGATAGATGGCTCAAAATATAGTTTTGAAGAAAATGTAGCTTTGACTAAAAAAGTGGTTGATTATGCTCATGAAAGAGGCGTAGTTGTTGAAGCAGAACTAGGAAAGCTTGCAGGAATAGAGGATGACGTAAATGTTTCTTCATCTGATGCAATGTATACAGATCCAGATGAAGCAAGAGAATTTGTAGAAAGAACAGGTTGTGATTCACTTGCAATAGCTATTGGAACAAGTCATGGCGCATACAAGTTTAAAGGAGAAGCTAAACTTAGGTTTGATATATTACAAAAAGTAAAGGAAAAATTACCAAATACACCAATAGTATTACATGGAGCATCAACTGTAATAGCAGAATTAGTAGAAACATGCAATAAATATGGTGGAAATATACCAGGAGCAAAAGGTGTTCCAGACGAAATGCTAAAAGAAGCAAGTGAAAAAGGTGTATCAAAGATAAATGTTGATACAGATTTAAGACTTGCTATGACATCAGAAATAAGGAAAGTTTTAGCAGAAGAACCAGAAGTTTTTGACCCAAGAAAATACTTAACACCTGCAAGAGATAAAATTAAAGAAACTGTAAAACATAAAATGAGAGATGTGTTTGGGTCAAGTGGAAAAGCATAGAATAAATTTTATTATCCAATAATAAAAGATATGATAAATAGGAGAGCTTGTTTTAGAGCTCTTTCTATTTTTCTTTCAGCATCCTTTTTAGCCATATCGCGTCTTTTATCATAAAGTTTTTTGCCTTTACCAATACCAAGTTCTAGTTTGACACGATTTCTTTTAAAATATAAACTAATTGGGACTAAAGAGTATCCTTGTTGCTGAATCATGCCAACTAACTTATTTATTTCACATCTATTTAATAAAAGCTTTCTAGTTCTTAAAGGATCTTTATTTTGAATATTACCATGTTCATAAGGAGATATATGTATACCATAAACAAAAGCTTCACCATTTTTAATAACAGCATAGCTGTCTTTAAGGTTAACTTTTCCATTTCTTATTGATTTAATTTCAGTACCAGTTAAGACAATTCCGAGCTTCTAATGTATCAATTATTTCATAGTTATGTCTTGCAACTGGATTCTTAAAGCTTGCGTTTGACATATTTATATTTCTCCTCTCAATCATAAATATTATATCACTTAAAAGAGAAGAAAAAAAGGTGTTTTATTAAAATAAAGCACCTTTTTTAGAAATTATTGATTATTTGTATCATTTGTTTGTGTTCCATAGTACCAAACAAGAGCTACTATTATTATAGCTGCTATTGCAAGAACTACCCAAACGATAGTTGTATTTGTGCTGTTTGTTGCATCAGCTGCACTACCTGTTCTAGTTGCTGTATAGTCTCCAGTAGCTGTTCCTCCTGTCATAGTACCATCGTTTCCATCTCCTGTATTATCTCCTGCGTTATTTCCTTCTTCATTTTCGTTTGTTCCCATGTCGTTTTCTAAAGAATTTGTATTACCTTCTGCATCATTTCCCATATTATTCATTGTATTTGAAGCGTCATTTTCTGCGTTACCAGTTGTATTTCTAACATCACTAACTACATTTTGAATACCATTTCCAATATCTCTTAATGTGTTTTCAGCTCCTTCCATAACGTTTGATGCAAATACGAAGCTAGATGTAAAAACTATAAGACAAAATACTGATAGTATAACTAAAGATTTTTTAAGCATTTTTAAGCCTCCTTATATTAATTAATTTAAGAAAAGTTTGTATAAACTATATATAGTTTGCATAAAAATCACAAAAATATACGTAAAAAAAAGCACTAAATTGGAAAAAATTTCAATTTAGTGCTTTTTAATATTTATTTTCAATTTTTAATGCATACGTATTAAAATTGCTATTGCAAATAATACTAATAAAATACCTAAAACTATAAGTATAATGTTTAAAATGTTTGATAAGCTTAAGTTTGTTTCACTTAAAGCAGCAGTAGAACCTATTGAAGAAGCTAAAGTAGTATCTGATTCAGTATTTGTATCTGCTGCAGTATTTTGATTAATATTTGATGTACCATATACTGTATCATCATTTTCATTAGTATTAGTATTTGCAGTATCATTAGTATTAGTGTTGACTAAATTCATATCTATTCCTGCTGCAAATACAAAACTATTTGCAAATAATACAATTAAAGCTAAAATTAAAGAAAAAATTAAAAACTTTTTCATATGTTAAAACCCTCCATTTATTATCTATATTTTAAATAAAAATATACTCAAAATATTATAAAAATATTTTATAGTATTTTAATATTAATGTCAATGAAATAAAAAAATAAAATCTTAAAATTTTGTTACAATATTTAGATATATTTTTTTGAAGAAAAGCATTGACAAGAAAAAAGTGTAAATATATAATAAATCTATACTTAAGAAAAGTAAAGAAATGAACCGAAAGAGGAAGAAAATGAAGATAAACAAGCAAGAAGCTAGAACCCTTGGGGCTGTACACACACACACACACACACACACACAGGTAGTTTTAGCGGATATTTAGAATACAAAAAAATAGATAATATAAGCACAAGTAGATTGTGTTTGTTTTGCGATATTGCAAAATAGATACAATTTGCTTGTGCTTTTTGTATATAAAAATTAAACCAAAATAAGGAGGAGTAAGCAAATGAAAAAGGCAGAAGAGGGAATTACATTAATGGCGCTAATTATCACAATAATTGTCATAGTAATTCTAGTGGCAATAACAGTAAGTGCAGCATATAATTCAGGGATAATCCAGATGGGAGCAAAAGGGGCAAAAGATTATGCAGAAGCAGCAATAGATGAAAACAAAATAATGAAAGAAACTTCAGACTATATGGAGAGTGTAGTGACCCAGATACAAGAATTACTACAGGGAGAATCTTTTAATAGTCGCTATGTGAAGGTAGGTAATATCTATTTAAATTCACCAGATTTAAGTGGATTTAAACCAGAGAACACATACTATGTCACTTATGGAGAAGATGGAAACAGTGAAACAATATATGGAAGGATGGACAAAGTAGAAAAACCCAAAGCACAAGAATGGTATGATTATGAGAATAAAAAATGGGCAAATGTAGTTACAGTAAATGACGAATATATAACATATTGGGTATGGATACCAAGGTATGTATATAAAATAAATGGAGATCAAACGGTAGATGTTAAATTTGTAAGCAAGAAAGATAAAGATATTGAAATAGCATATGGATCAAATGGCGAAGTAGTAGATGTATCAGACTATAAATTGCCAGAAAGCTTCACATTTGATGATCAAAATCTGTCAGGATATTGGATAAGCAAGTATGAAATACAACAATCGGAAGATACTGCAAGTGAAATACTGTATTTCATACCACAAGGAAATGGAAAGGCAATTACAACATCAAATCCACAAGGAACATACACGGTATATGTAGATGGACAAAAAGTAGCAACAAAGGCATCACTTCCATATACTTTAAATAACTACCAAGATGTGTGTCTAGTAAGTGAAACAACAAACAAAATAGTTGGAAGCAAGAAGAAGGAAGAATCAGATAAAAACATAGTGGTAGATTTAAGTGGATTTAATGAAAGTTGTACAAAGTATGTAACATATGACGAAACAGGGAAAGAGGAAGAAGGAAAAAACATAGTACTAGATGATAGTGGAAAAGCAACAAATATACCACTTAATTGGTATGACTATGGAAATAAGAAATGGGCAAATATAGTAACAGAAAGTAGTGGATTAAAATCATATTGGACGTATATACCAAGGTATGAGTATAAAATATGGCCAGAGGCAAAATATGTAGAAATAAAATTTATACCAGAGTCACAAACAGAACCGGACAAAGACTATCAAATTCCAGAAAGTTTCACATTTGGCGGAAAGCAGTTAAAAGGATACTGGATAAGTAAGTACGAAATACAAGAGAAATAAAAAGGGAGGAAAGGAAATATGAAGAGAATTCTAAATAAAATAATAATAATAACAATATTTTTAAGTATATGGATGACAGGAACGGTAAATGCAGCAGGATATCAGGCAAATAAAAATACAAAAAGCAAAGTTAGCACAACAGCAAATGATTTCTTTGAAGGAATAAGAAAAATGGAAGCTGCAGGAGGAACGCTAGGAACGGAAGCTGTAATAGATATAGAAGGAGGAACATATACAGATAGTTCAGAAAATGGAATAGATTGTCACATGGCACTAAATACAGAATGGGGAACAGTAGCAATGCTAGCAGCATCAGCATATGGAGTAGCACCAAATGGGACAAGTTCAGATAGCACGACAGGAAATGCTACTGGAGTATATCAAATGGCTGATAGTAGTGTTTATGAATTCGTAGCAGGAATATACAATACAAGTAATCAATATATGTCAAAAATATTCAGTGCAGATGCAAGATATCGTAACTTATATAAAGGAGAAGTGTCAATTCCAGGAGATGCAACAACAGAAACAAAGAATTGGAAGGGCGCGAGCAACGCTAATTTCGTGACTAGTAGCAACCCTGTGTTCGTACGTAGCTACAATGCGTTGTTCGGGTACTACTACTACAATGGCTATAGCTCCGGCAACGGCGGGTCTCGTGCGGTTGTGGTGTGTGGTAGCGGACTTTAGAAATACACTGCCCTTTGCATTTTGAAAAGGTAATTATCCAAAATATAAGCGCAGATTATATAATATATAAAGTTAGAACATTTGATAATGAAAGATTTTAGGGCTTGGGCTAAACGCGAGCCTCGCTAATTTCGTGACTAGTAGCAACCCTGTGTTCAAACGTAGCAACAATGCATTGTTCGGGTACAACAACAACAATGGCAATAGCAACAGCAACAACGGGTCTCGTGCGGTTGTGGTGTGTGGTAGCGGACTCTTATACATATTTAGAGGGGAGTTTTTCACGGAAGACTCCGAAAAAAAGTATAAGTATAAAAGAAGCTCAAGTCCTTCCTTAAATGGTAAAGAATAATAAATTATGTAATGCAAGTAAGAAAGTGAAAGTGATACATAATGCCAAAAAAAGATAGTAGATTAATAATATATGAAAAAATGACCCAGCTCATATTTTACTCTAAGAACTTAACTGCTAAGTTTCCAAAGAGTGAGAGATTTGATTTATGTACTGATATTAAAGAGAATTTGTATTGTAATTTAAGGAATATTATATATGCATGGAAAGAGAAAAATATAGAAAAAAGAGCCGAGTATCTTACAAAAGTTGATGTTGATTTATACATTCTAAAGACAATGACTAGATTGAGTTATGAGTATAAATATATTACTCCCAAAAATTATATGGTTTGGAATGAAAAAATAGCAGAAATTGGTAAGATGGTAGGAGGATGGCTAAAGACATGCCAAAAAGAGTAAATAATATTTTTAGAGAAAAGATAAAATTCAAGAACATGATAGAAGCATATAAAAGGGCTGCTAACGGTAAAAAAGAAAATAAAGAAGTTATTCTTTTTGAAATGGATTTAGCTAATAATGTAACGAATATATTAAAAAGTATTTATGAAAATAAATATATAGTAGGGAAATATAGAAGATTTATCATTTATGAACCAAAGAGCTGTAAAGAATTTAAATAAATATATGAAAAGAAAATATAGAGAAAATCCTGATTATTATATTTTAAAATGTGATATATCTAAATTCTTTTATAGCATTAATAAGAAGGTTTTATATAGTATCATAGAAAGTAAAGTGAAGGATAGAGATTTTTTAGAGTTTACTAAAAAGATAATTTTCCAAAGAAGTTCAAGTAATACAGGTATACCAATTGGAAATTACACAAGCCAATATTTTGCAAATATTTATTTAAATGAACTTGATCATTATATCAAAGAAAAACTTAAAGTAAAATATTATGTTAGATATATGGATGATTTTGTTTTGCTTCTAGATAATAAAGAAGAAAGCAAAGAAATTCTAGAAAAGATTAGAGAATTTTTATCAAAAAATCTTAGATTATCTCTAAATAAAAAAACGAATTATTTAAAGAATAAGCAAGGCGTTAATTTTTGTGGCTATAAATTAAAGGGGACGCAGATTACTTTATTGAAAAAAAGTAAAAAGAAAATCTACAAAAATGTAAGAATTTGGAACAATCAATATAGAGCCAAGAATTTAGACTTTAAGAAAACGATTATGCAACTAAATTCTTGGCAAGGACATGCAAGTCATACTACAAAAATAGGGCTAATAAAAGATGTATTAAATAAATGTGAATGGTTATATGATGAACTATAATGTATTTTCATCTATAATTTTTTCGACTTGTTCTTTTGATAGATTTACTATACTACATATTTCTTCTATTGGCATTTTTCTTTTATGTAGAGTTAATATAAATTCTGTTTGCTGCTTTTTTTCTCCTTGTTTAATACCTTGCTCAATACCTTGTTTAATACCATCTTCAAAGCCTTCTTCTTTTGCTGCATCAGCATAAGATATCATATCTCTTAAATCTTTTATCC
>CANRCJ010000035.1 GCA_947629105.1 uncultured Clostridia bacterium
CTTGGCCAGAATAGCAAAAATAGCACTATTATGATTATTAGTAATAGTAATATTGCAAGTGATGCCCATAAGATTTTTTTGTTTCTCTCTTCCGTGTTTTCTCTCATGTTTTCTCCTTTCACTTTTATTTTATAACTATAATATTCTTAGAGCTTGCATACAATTACATTTTTAGCATAAAATTAATATCTGCAAAATACTAGGGATATCGTATTTTGCTTTGTTTACTTTATTATATTTTCAAAAATGTTTTTGTTAAACTCCTTGTTTTTATAATACCATTTTTCGACCATAAAAGTCAATCAATTTTGACGTTTATCTACAATATTTTCTTTAGTAATATTTACCAAAATTTAAACACAAAAAAATCAACCATTACAGTTGATTTTTTGTGTTTCTTCATAATTTTTATTTTGGCTCGGGCGGTTAGATTCGAACTAACGCATGTCGGAGTCAGAGTCCGATGCCTTACCACTTGGCGACGCCCGAATGTTTTATATATTTTATCACATCATAGTAAAAAGAGCAATACTTATTTTTATCATAATTTTTCCTGTTGATTTTTTTTATTATAAATGGTATCATATATTTAATCTTACAAAGGAGAAAATATATGTTTAAACAAGATATTGAATTTTATAGTCCAACTAATCTAAAATCATATAATCTAGACCAAACCATGCGTTATCAACTCAATATGCTTGATAATTTGGATGTTTTTACCAGAAGACATAGCGAAAATGTTGCAAACTTAACTTGTAGGATGTGTGAATATCTTCATGCAAAAAAAATGTTCACAATTCACGCAACAATTTGTGCATATTTACATGATATAGGTAAATTATTTATTCCATCATATATTCTTCAAAAGCCTACAATCCTTACTAATGAAGAATTTGAAATAATGAAAACACATACTACCATTGGATATAATATGTGTATGAAAGATTTAAAACTTAAACCTTATGCTCGGTGGTCCCTTATATCATCATGAGTGTTTAGATGGTTCTGGTTATCCAAATGGTTTAACTAAAAAAGATATTCCATATTATGCTCAAATTATCCATGTAGCTGATATATTTGATGCTCTTGTAACTAAGAGACAATATACAACACATGTCAATATTTCCGAAACGTTAAGATTAATTTTAAAAGATGCTAAGCCTTCACCTCAGTCAGTTGCACTTGATGTTTTGACTACTGATTATAAGTACGGTAAAATCGATATAAAAGCTTTAAAGTGTCTATTTAAGGTTGTTATAGATGATACATTATACGAAATATCTTGTACCATGGAGTATGTTAAATATCTAAAAGAGCAATTAAAAAGATTATATAAAATACAAAAATATGAAGAAAAAGCTAATGATTCAAAAAATCAAAAAGACAAGGATTATTACGAAGATTACATGTCTGTTTTATTCATTCAAGGAGAAAACTTTGACAACTACAAACAGATTATTACAGAATATGAAGAAGCATTAAAAAATAGAGAAGATACTATAAAAAAATTATATAGAGAAATTGAAATTATAAAAAAACTAAGGGCAGAATAAAAAAGGATGGTATTTTTCATACCACCCTTTTTTATTCTTCTAATCCAAAGCTTACACCTAATGCATTATTTATTTGATTTATTATTTCACTATCATCTATATGTCCTATTCTCTCTTTTAACCTGCTTTTATCTATTGTTCTTATTTGTTCAGCAAGTACTATTGAATCTGCCTTTAATCCATTATTTTGAGAACCTATTTCTATATGGGTTGGCAATTTTGTTTTTCCTGTCTGTGATGTAATTGCAGCAGCAATAACTGTCGGACTATATTTATTTCCTGTATCATTTTGTATAATTAATACTGGTCTTATTCCTCCTTGTTCTGAACCAACTACTGGACTTAAATCTGCATAAAACATATCTCCTCTTCTTATTACCATATTGTTTCACTCCTACTATTACGTGTATTTTCAGATATATTTTAATTATTAGTTTTGAGATTATTTAAACTCCAAGTATATCATCTTTACTTGTTTTGTTTATTTTTATCTCTTTATATAATATGTAAACTGTTATGTTTTGGTTAATATCTAAAATCTCCATTTTCGTTGGTATATTGCTCTTTTTGTCAATATATAGTTTTCTAAATCTTTCATATTTATTTTTACTATTCTTTATTTCTATTTGTATAACTTTTTCGTTTTCTGTTTCTTCATTTTTTATATTTTCTGCTTTATTATATTCATTTATGAAGCTTACTAGGCTCAAATTATTTCCTGTAATATTATTATAGTCTTCATATATATCTTTTAAATTCAAAGACTTATTTTCTATTACAAGATTTGTTCCATCATAAGTTGTAGTAAGTCCCTTTATATTCTCTGGCTTAATTACTTCCTGCTTTAATATATTCGGTTTAAGATATTTTTGTCTTAAAATATATTTATTAGTATTCCTATTGCTATATACTTGAACCTCAATTAATGCTTCATATGAACTAATATTTAAAATATCAAATTTATCTGATTTACTTATATTATTTCCCGAATTTGATATTTTATAAGCAATATGAATAAAAATAATGATCAAAATTATAAAAATAATCAAAATAATAAAGATACGTTTTTTCTTCATAAAAATCCCCCTAAAAAAAAGGATGATTTCTCATCCTTCTACTTATATATTCATATCTTTATTAAAGTATTCTGTTAAGCTTTTTATTAACTCATCTTTGCTATTTTTTGTATTTATTTCATTTCTTATATTACTGCTATTTTGCATTCCTTTGGTGTACCATGCAATATGTTTTCTCATTTCTCTTACCGCAGTATACTCGCCCTTTTCCTCTACTTCCAAATTAATATGCTTTATAATTACTTGTAAAATTTCTTTATTTGTTCTTTGTTTTTTTGTCTCTTCTTTTTCTAAATAATTTATTATATCTTCAAATATAAATGGGTTTCCAAGTGCACCTCTTGCAATCATAATTCCATCTGCTTTTGTATATTCAAGCATTTTTAAAGCATCTTTTTCATTTTTTATATTTCCGTTTCCAATTACTGGAATGCTTAATATCTCTTTTAATCTTTTTATCGAGTCTAAATCACATTCTCCTCCGAAATATTCTTCTTTTGTTCTTCCGATGTAATGTTATAGCCTTTACTCCGCACATCTTCTAGTCTTTTTCCTAATTCTTCATAAACAATATGATTATCATCCCATCCTTTTCTAATTTTAACTGTAACAGGTTTTGAAACTGATTTTACAACTTCTTTTGCAATATTTACTGCTAGATCTATATCTAATAAGAGTTTGCTTCCATCTCCATTTTTCACAACCTTTGGTGCGGGGCATCCCATATTTATATCAATGATATCTGCTATATTCTCTACATATTTGCTAGCGGCTTTCATTGCCTCAACATCACTTCCAAATAGCTGTACAATAATTGGTCTTTTTTCTCCATTAGTATTAAGCAAAAGCTTAGTTTTCTCATCTCCATAAAATAAAGCTTTTGCGCTTATCATTTCTGTACAGACTGCTCCAGCTCCATATTCCTTGCATATTAATCTAAAAGGCAGGTCTGTAATCCCTGCCATTGGCGCTAATATTAGATTATTTTCTAATTCTACATCTCCAATTTTTAGTTTATGTAGTAGTTTATTTGATGTATTCATTTTTTCTCCGTTTCTAACTAATCTATAAATAATGCTTTTTTACGTCTTGCACTGATGTTTAATAATAGTCCAATACAAATTAAATTTGTTATAAGTGAGCTTCCTCCATAACTTACAAATGGAAGTGGAACTCCAGTTATTGGAAGCAGTCCCATTGTCATTCCTATATTTTCTTCCATATGGAATGTAAATATTCCGAGCAATTCCTATTGCAATATATCCGACCTATGTCATCTTTTGCTGTTTTTGCAACATATACTGATTTTGTAATCATTATTACATATAAAACTATAACAAGTGCTGCAACTATAAAGCCCATTTCCTCCCCTATAACTGAAAATATAAAGTCTGTTGTTTTTGGATATAAATAGCCCAGTTGTGTTTGATTCCCCATTAATATTCCCATCCCCAAAAGTTTTCCTGAGCCTATTGCAAGCTTTGATTGTATTAGGTTATATCCTGAACCTCTAGGGTCTAATTCTGGGTTTAAAAACACATCTATTCTCGTTCTTGCGTGATCTGGTAATACATAATAATACATAAGTGGAATAGCAACAGCTGCAATTAATACAACTGCAATTATATATTTTTTATCTATGCCTGCAGCAAACAACATAAAGGCTACAGAAACAACAAAAGCCATAACAGTTCCATAATCTGGCTGAAGTACAATTAATGCCATTGGTGCTCCGTGCTATTAAGAAAATAATTGCAAGCTTCCATATTTTATTTATTTCTGTCTTATCTTTTTGCTGGAATTTAACTATTATATATGCTAAAAAAATTATAACTATTATTTTTGCGAATTCACTTGGCTGTATGGTAAAGTTTTCTGATATCTTAAACCAACTCCTAGCTCCATTTATAGGCTCCATGAATAATACAGTCACAAGTGCAAGTAAAATAAGTCCATACAAAAAAGGTGATATCTTTGCTATTAAATTATAATCTATAAATACTATAATTACCATAATAGGAATACTTATAAGTGCCCATAAGATTTGTTTCTGGAATTCTTCAAAATCACTGTCATGAGTTGAAGAAAACAATGCAACAATCCCAATACATAGTAGTATTATGCAACATATAAGTATTCCCCATTCTATGTTTTTTAACATTCTTTTATTCATTTATAACCCTCTTTACTCTTTGCTTACCGCTTCCTTAGTTTTCTCTTCTACTTTTGCAGGTTCTTTCTTTTCTTCCGTATTTTCTTCATTTTTTTCGTCTTGGCTATTCTTTTTTTCATTTTCTGAATCTGTTTTATCTTCTAATTTTGCACTTTCATCTTTTTTCTCTTGTTTCTCTGTTTTATCTTCATTATCTACCTTAACTTCAGTTTTCTCTTCTTCCTTTTTCTTAGCCCTTAAGACATCATCCTTAATGCTAACTATAGGAATATTTGCATATAATGCAGGAGCTCCATTTGTTCCATCTTCATTTTGTTTATTAGTCATTCTAACATCTATTGCTCCTTCATCTACGTCTATATATTTCTTAATTACTTCAATTATTTCTTGTTTCATTAATTCTAGAAAATCAGCAGATACATTTGCTCTGTCTTGCATTAGAACTAAATGCAACCTTTCTTTTGCTGTGTCTTTTGAATTATTACTTTTTTTATCAGATTTTCCGTATATTTTTAAAGAAGTTTATAATGCTCTCAAACATGTTTATTCCACCTTTGTTTATATATTTCTATTTTTTACCAAAAATTCTTTTTAATGTTGCAAATAGTCCTTTTTCTCTTCCTGGTATTGTTACTTCAATATTTTCTCCTAAAATTCTTTTTGCAATCTCTCTATATGCCTTTCCAGAAGGAGCCTTTTTATTTGAAATTACAGGTTCACCTTTATTAGTTTGTGTAATTATGTATTCGTCGTCTGGAACAACTCCAGTTAGTTCTATTGAAAGTAAGTCAACGATGTCTTCTACATCCATCATTTCACCTTTTTTTACCATATTAGGTCTAAGCCTATTTATAACTAATTCTGAATTTTTTATTTCTGATGCTTCAAGAAGCCCTATAATTCTGTCTGCATCTCTTATTGCTGAAATTTCAGCTGTTGTAACAACTATTGCTCTATCTGCACCTGCAACAGCATTCTTAAATCCTTGTTCAATTCCAGCAGGACAATCTATTAGTATGTAATCAAATTCTTCTTTTAGGTTTGAAGTAAGCTCTTTCATTTGCTCTTCATTTACTGCACTTTTATCTCTAGTCTGTGCTGCTGGCAACAAATATAATTCATCATATCTTTTATCCTTTATTAAAGCTTGTCTTAGTTTGCATCTTCCTTCAACAACATCAACTATATCATACACTATTCTATTTTCTAGTCCCATTACAACGTCAAGATTTCTTAGTCCAATATCTGTATCAACTAATGCTACTTTTTTTCCTTCAACTGCTAGGGATGCACCTAAATTTGCTGTTGTAGTTGTTTTACCAACTCCACCCTTTCCAGATGTTATTACTATAACTTCTCCCATTTTTTCCTCCATCCTGATATTTTTCCATACATATCAATTAATAGTTTATTTGTTTTATTTTAAAAAAGTAAAATATATTAAAAAATATTCTAATTTATATTTGTATTTTTATCTTATCCTTTGCTTATAATATTTTTTATACATTTTACTTTTGTTTTATATAATTACTGTTGAATTATCTATACTATTGTATATCTCATCTATGTTGTTAACATCATTTCCATATATACTTCTTATTCTTTGCTCAGCCTGTAATGCAGTTACTTGATAGTTCGTACTTGTCCAATATAAATTGACAAGGACAGTCATACAAAATAAGAAAGTAATTATTACAAATACTGTAACTGAGCCTTTTTCAGACTTCAATTTTTTCATATGTTCCTCCAAATTCTCTTATATGTTTTATATTATATCTTATATATTATTTTTATTCAAGTTTTTTAAAAATATTTTTTTAAATTTTTAACTTACATACCCTTTTGACAATAAACTATTTTCAATTTCTCCTACTCTTTTTATTACTGATGTTATTAGTGGAGCAAGTATATAATTTGGTCTTTTTATAACATTTATTAGGTTTATTTTAAAGCCTTTTGCATTTAGAGAATACTTAATTTGGCTTATCTCTCTTTGAATAATTGGAATAAAAGCAATACCTATACATAGCATTATTCCAATTTCTCTTGAATCTATTTTTATTATTTTTAATGGCTTTAACAATGTTTCTATCACATATTCAAGTCTCTGTGGAGTCATTTTTTTAGAAAAGATATATGTCATATTACATACAAGTATTAGTCTTAAACCAATTAATATTCCATAACTTATTCCTGTAATTATCATGTTTATGACAGATGTGAAAATAATAAATGGCATTAATTTTAATACTAAAATAAATGCATCTTTTATATTCTCCTTTAAAATTATCATAAGAATAATATTAAAAATTGCAAGAAGAAGAATTATGCTATAACTTTTTATAAAAAATACAAAAACTGTATAAGCTAAAAATAGTAAAAATTCAATTACATATAACATTTATTTTTAACTCCTCTTTTCTTAGATTAATTCTTGTAGACTTATATCTATCCCTTTTTGCTTTAGTTTTTGCATTGTTTCTACTACCTTTGGTATAGTGATTCCTTTTTCTCTTAAAAATTCTATATTATCTAATATTTCTTCTGTCTTAAATTCTCTTGCAATTTCACCATTTTCTAATACAAGTACTCTATCTGATATAAATATCTCATCAATTACATTTGTTATATATACTATTGTAAAGCCTAACTTTTTTAAATTCTTAACAATTCTCTTTATATCTTCTTTGCCTTCTGGATCAAGCATAGCAGTTGGCTCGTCCATGATTATGACTTTTGGCTTTACGCTGAGCACTCCTGCAATTGTAATCCTCTGCTTTTGTCCTAATGATAATTCATAAGCTTCTTTATTTATATAGTCTTCCATTCCGTACTTCTTTTAGTGCTTCTTCAATTCTTTCTTCTTTATTATCTAACTCTAAATTATTTAGAGCAAATATTATATCATCATGTACATTATTAAATATTATTTGATTTTCTGGATTTTGGAAAACAATTCCGAACATTTTTCCTGAGTTCTAGAAATTTTTTTGCGTCTTTCGTATCTATGTTATTAATTAATATACTTCCTTGTGTAGGTTTTATTATTCCAGAAATTAACCTTGCTAGAGTAGATTTTCCTGATCCATTTTTTCCAATTATACTTATGACTTCTCCTTCTTGAACCTGTAGATTAATATCTTTTATAACCTGAACACCATTTTTATATTTATAACTTAAATCATTTATTTCTATCATTTACCTGTCTATCCTTCCTTGGTAGTTAAATTGTTTAATATATCTTTTACATCTTTATACACATAGAAACTTCCGAATTATCATTATTACTTCTTCTTTATATTTATCCTTTGCAAATTCTATTGCTTTATCTAATTCATTAGCATAAACGTTTTGGCTTAAGTATTTTTTTGCTTCATTATATAAATCTTCTTTTGCTACATATCTTTGAGGATCATTTCCCGTTGTAAAAATAAATATTCCATCTTTATCTTGTGTTAAAATTTTTACAACAGTTTTATAATCTTTAGTTTTTAAAATTGACACAATATATACTTTCTTTTTTTCAGGATAATATTGATTTATTGTATTTCTTAAGTTGTTTATTGCATTTTCATTATGACCACCATCAAATATTATTCTTGGTCTTTTCTCTAATAGCTCAAATCTTGCTTTATGAATTACTGTACTTAACCCTTTTTCTACTGCTTCTTCTTTAATTTCATATCCTTTTTGTCTTAATAAATCTATACATTCCATTGCTATTGCAGCATTGTATATTTGACATTTTCCCTTTAAGTTTACGCATATATTTTTATGTTCTTTATAATCTATTCTTTGATATTCTTCATCAAAAGAATAATTCTTTACATCATCTTTATTTATTACGTGTAATTTATTATTTTTCTCTTCACACGTCTTAGCTATGATATCTGTAACTTCATTTTGATAACACATTATTGTGTCATTATTTTGTTTTATAATTCCTGCTTTCTTCTCAGTTATTTCTTTTATAGTTTTTCCTAAAATATCCATGTGGTCATATCCAATATCTGTAATTATAGAAATCATTCCTTCTGCAATATTGGTGCAGTCGTCTATTCCACCAAGTCCAGTTTCTAATACAACAAAATCACAATTTTTTTCAGCATAATAAATAAGAGCAAGAGTTGTGATTATCTCAAATTCTTTTACTGGAATCTCATGAACTTTATTGTATTTTTCTACCTTTTCTGCTATTTTGTCTAGAATATCACTCATTTCCTTATCAGTAATTTCTACATTGTTTACAGTTATTCTTTCGTTATATTTTATTAAATGTGGCGATATATATTTTCCTACCCTGTAACCCGCATTTACTAGTATGTTGTTTATCATTTCACACACGCTGCCTTTACCATTAGTTCCAGCAATGTGTATAAACTTTGTTTTTTTATGAGGATTACCAAATTCTCTCATAAAATATTCCATTGCATCTAATGTTGGGTCTTTTGTAACTGCATCAAAATTTTTTAAATATTCTTCTATATTCATTTTTGGCTACCTCTATTCAAATAAATATTTATCAGTAACTGGATTCAATAATTTTACTAATACAAAACTTGTGATTACTTGTATTGGTATCATTATTAATTGTGGAACTATTCTTACAGAAAGTACTGCAAAGAAAGCTTTGTCATACATTATAACAAGCCATGTTGCATCCATTAAAATGTTTACTATACCTACAACTGCAATGCATGCTATTATTAGCCTTATAATAAGTTCCTTATTACTAAGCTTTTCTCCTTTTTTGTAAAGAACTAGTCCATATATTAGCCCTTTACAGATTGCGCTTATTGTAAAACCTACAAAATATGTTCCAAATGGGAATAATAGTGCTCCTATTAAATCTGCTAGCCCACATATTATTGCTGAATATTTAGGTCCAAGCCATATTGCTGAAAGTATCATTGGTACGAAGCTAAAACCAATTGAAAGTAGTGCTGTGTTAATTGATAAAAACCTTGATA
>CANRCJ010000036.1 GCA_947629105.1 uncultured Clostridia bacterium
CTATTTTTCAATATTTATTTAAAAAATATTTGAAAATTTTTTTATTTTTCTATTGACATATTACCTACTGTCTCCTTTCAATTGATATAATTTATCTTTCATTGTTTTTAATGTAGATAGCATTTCTTTATGTATTTGCTTATTTTCAGATAAGTCTATACATTCGTTCAATAATTCTTGATAAAATTTAATCATTTGCTAGTCCTCCATTTTTCTAATATTTAATATAATATCTGTTCTATAAGATTTATTTTTTAATCTTCTAATTACATCTTCTTCATCTCTAGCTTTTACTTTCATGAATTTAACTCCACATGAGCTAACTCTAAAGCTAACTTAGTAGGTATTTAATTTTTTCATTTTACTTTCTCCTATTGTTTTTGTTTTTTTCTTGATTTTCGGTCCAATATGGTTTACTAGTATGATAAGTCATTAATAAGCCATAAGTTGCATAAATAATTGCTTGTCCTGTTGTAATTATCCCTGCTTCAAATTGTCCCATTACTATAAAAATAAATATAAAACTAATTGCAAAAAGCATCTCTTTCGCCTCCATTTTCTATATTAATTCCTGCATATTCCAAGAATTTACTTTTTATTATTATGTAGTTCCAATTTCCACCCTCTTTTTCAGGTGGTATAGCTGTACCAAATGAAAATCTTCCTTGTCTCAAGCCTGCTCTTATTGCTTCTGCATTTTTATGTAATATTTTACCCGCTTCATAAGGTGTCATTGTATCAACTGGTTTTAATTCTTCCATATTTACCTCCCCCTTCTCTGTGTGGCTTCCACATTTTTAAATTTTTCATTTTTTTATTTTCTCCTCTTATTTGTTTTTATTTACTATTTATATTAACTATCAAGTAAACCTAAAATAAAGCCTATAATGCAAGATAATATTATTAATCTCCAATCCATTACTCTATGGTTAACCTCCTTTAGTATTATTTGCTTTGCTTTTGAATGTCTTGTCGAACAAGTAAACGGTTATAGGTCCAAGTAAAAAACCTATAATATAACCTAAGTTATTAAATATAAATTTCATATTTTCCTCCTTATTAGTTCGTTGTCTTATGTCATATTTTGATATATAATCTACCTTGAAAGCGAGGTGTTTATATTGAATAGTGACTTATTTAAAAACTCTAGTTTTAGCTTTAAATGCCCTAAATGTGGCACTAATATCAATGTCAAAGTAAAATCTGTTGGTTCTATGATTACTTGTCCTTTTTGTAATCAAAACATAGAATTGCAAGATGATGGCTTCTCTAATGGCATTAATGAAGCTAATAAATTAGTTGATAAATTTAATCAGGACTTAAAAAATATGTTTAAATAAGTCTTTTACTTCTTGAGCAGATATTTTTATATCATCAAGAAGTTTTTTTATTTTTTCTAGTTTTTTTATGCTCTCATCTTCTATTTGTATTGGAATTTTTATAGTTTCTACATTTTGTTCCTTACTCATTATTTTTCCTCCTCCTTCTTTGTGTGGCTTCCGCATTTTTTTGATTTTCATATTTTTTCCTTTCTTTTGTCTCTTTCTACTTCTTGTAGAGTTAAGGGCAAATTATATAATCCTTTGAAATCTTATAAAGTTCGCAAAGTTTATTAAAATCTTGTATTGAAATTGAAGTTCTGCCTTTTTCCCAATTAATTATTGTGCCCTTATTCTTTTTTATCTTTTTTGCTACTTCTTCAAGCGAATATCCTGCGTTAACCCTTGCAGCAGTAAGTGTTATCTTTAACATATTATTCTCTCCTTTCCTAAATTTGTCCTCATTATATTCTACTTTTTGTAGAATGTCAATACTAGAAGTAGATTTTTTTAAAAATTTTTATTGCTTTTTTCTACTTTTCGTATTATAATATAGGAAATAAAGAAAGTTGAGGATTTTTTATGACTGATAATGAATATAAAAAAATTTTTTCTAAAAATTTGAATTATTACATGGATTTAAGACATAAAACACAAACTGATATTATTAACGATCTTGATATAAATAAATCAGCTATTTCAAGTTGGTGCAATGGTACTAGATTACCTAGAATGAATAAAGTAGAAGTTCTATGTCAGTATTTGAATATAAATGTTTCAAATTTATTAGAGGAAAATTGTGAAAATAATAGTTATTTTGAATTTATATCAGAGGATGATGCAATGTATCCATTGCTAGATGTTGGAGATATTGCAGTGGTTCACAAACAAGATACTATTGACGAAACTTCTTCTAATAATGTAGGAACTTATTTGATAAAATTAAATAATCAGGAAACTATTCGTAGATTTTTGGAAAGTCAAGACAAAACATATTACACTTTAGTAGCAATGAATGTTGCGTGCAAATCTATTGATATAAAAAAATCAGATTTATTAGGTACTATAACTATATTAGGTAAAGTAGTAGAAGCCAAAAATAGGAGTGCTTTTAAATAAAACTTTTAATTTTAAAAATATATATTTTATATAAGGGGGATTTAAACAATGCGAAATTCATCAGAAAAAGGTAAAAAACCTATTTATAAAAAGTGGTGGTTTTGGGTCATAGTTGTATTATTTCTATCTTTAATAGCTTCTAGTTCATCAAACAATAACCAAACTAATAATGCTGTTGTCTCTTCATCTTCTAATGTTGTAGATAACGAAAATAATATTGTTGATAATGAAATTCAAATAAATCAAACAGTTGAAGAAAACCAAGAAGATAATACTATTGTAAAAGATGCTGAACAAAATAATACCACTTCATCTTCTCCTTCCCAATCAACTCAAAAACAAGAAAATAAAGGAAACTTGTCAAGCTCTAATTCAGAATCTCATACTCAAACTAATAATACTACTAAAAAAGAAACACCAACTCCTTCTACATCAAATAAAGATACATCCAGTCAAACAGACACAAAAGAGCAAATGGTTTGGATAGGAGATACTGGAACTAAATATCATACTAAAAATTGTAGCACTTTAAAAGGCAATGGTCATCAAATAACTTTAAAACAAGCTCTTGCAGAAAAAAGAACTCCTTGCAAAGTATGTCATTAAAGAAATTGTATTATAGTTTGTCATAATAAATTAGCTTAAAATATTTAATTTTCAATATTATATATTCATTTTGTAAAATATTTATGCTATTTTTATAAAAAAAAACGGATAATGTGTTTCTTTTTGCGGAAGCCACACATTATCCAAGGAATAAACACTTGAAAGTGTTTACTTTTGTATTATATATAAAAGCCTTCATTTTTTCAAGTGTTTGTCAAAAAATATTTTGAAAATTTGGAGGTTTTTCTTATGAAAAAATTAGAATTAGAAAAAAGAGCTAATGGCAAAGGTTCTGCTATCTATCTTGGAGGCAATAGAGAACTTCCATGGGGTGCCAGAATTACAATAGGTAAAGATATAAACGGTGTTGCAATTAGACATTTTATAGATTTCTTTAAAACTGAATTGGAAGCATTGGTCTGTTTAGAAAATTATCATAATGATCCAACTCCTATATACATTAAAGAAGATAAATATAACAGAATTGTTACATTTCCAAAAAACCCATATCCTTTAGTTGCAGTTGAAAATCCTAAAAAGAAAATAGAAAACCAAGTAAAAAAAGAAAATTATACATTTAAACAACTATATGAAAAATTTAAGGAAGCAAAAATGTTAACAAAAGATGAAATAAAATTAGAAAAAAAATATCATATAAGACCTAAAAATAAACCTTTTGGTCAGCATTATTGTCATTGCATGGAAACCGCATTCCACAATTCTGCTGCACTTTATGATAGAGTATATAAAGACTTAAGAGCTTCTGACTTTAATAAACATTTAAAAGAAAGCAAAAAAGGTGCAGATTCTCAAAGGCAAATGGTTAACTTATATTTAAACCTTGATAAATTTGCTTTGGAAGAAGATATAATTGAAAAAGGTTATGCTCAATTTATTACTACAATAAGTTGTAATAGGAAAGAAATAAAAAAATCAAAGAATGAACAAATAGAAAAAAGGCGACCATTTACTTATGAAGAAATAGATTATTTATGGAATTTCCAAACTAGATCTAAAGGACTAAAAGAAAACACTAAAAAAGAACGTGAATTATTTATTAGAGATTTTTGGTTAATGTTATTATATTCAGGTTGTAGAGCTGATGAATTATTATCTGTATATACTGATAATATATTTCTCACAGACAACTATTTTATTGGTGGTCTGAAAACACAAGCAGGAATCAACAGAGAAATACCTATTCATCCATCAGTTAAACATCTTTGGGAGAAATATTATAATCCGGAAAATGAATTCTTATTTATGCAACCAAATGGAAATAAAGTAGATTATTCCTATTATTTATATCATTTTCAAAATAACTTTCAAAAATTGCACCCAGAAGTTTCTAAGCATACAGCTCATGATGCTAGACATACATTGCGCACTGAATTAAAAAAATTAAATGTAAAAGATATAATTATAAATTCTATAATAGGCCATAGTAATGATGACATTGGCGATGACGTTTATACCCATATTTCGATTGAGGAAAAGATAGAAGCTATAAAATTGGTTACTTATAAAGAGCAAAAAAAATTATATATTTTTGCTTCAAACCAATAATAAAACTCTTTCGAATTTATTGGGTGGGTAACAAAAGGGTAACAAAAAAAGCAATACCAAGTTCAAATGGCTTGATATTGCTACATTCCTTTATACTTCCATAATAATTGGTAGTACCATAGGATTTCTCTTATTTCTTTGCATTAAGAAGTCTCTTAATGTATCTTTTATTGTTAGCTTTATTACAGACCAATCTGTTACATGGTTTTCTTCTAATCTAAGAAGTTCTTGTCTTACAGCATCCTTCATTTCTTCCATTAGATTTTCTGATTCACGAACATATACAAAGCCTCTAGAAATTATATCCGGTCCTGAAACTATTTCACCAGTTGCTCCATTCATTGCAAGAACTACTATTATTAATCCATCTTGTGATAAATGTTGTCTATCTTTTAATACTATGTTTCCAACATCTCCAACACCTAGTCCATCAACCATAACTTTTCCTGCTGGTACAGTTCCAGTCATCTTTGCTTCATTTTCTCCAATTTCTAAGACCCTACCATTTTTCATTATAAATATATTCTCATGTGGTATTCCAATTTTTTGTGCAGTTTCTGCATGTGCTATTAGTTGTCTGTATTCACCATGTACTGGCATAAAGTATTTAGGTTTAATTAGTGAAAGCATAAGTTTTTGTTCCTCTTGACATCCGTGTCCTG
This sequence comes from uncultured Clostridia bacterium, assembly GCA_947629105.1. Lineage (GTDB taxonomy): Bacteria > Bacillota > Clostridia > TANB77 > CAG-508 > JAAWPK01. Next base: position 5,273 of record CANRCJ010000036.1, read on the forward strand.
AAACGTGAATATCTGCAAGTGAACTATATACTACTTCTGCACCTATTTGCATTAAATCGTCTATAACTTTTGAAACAAACTTCTCATTTCCAGGTATTGGATTTGCTGAAATTATTACTAAGTCATTTGGAGTAATTTCTACCTTTTTGTGGTCTCCTGCTGCCATTCTTGTTAAAGCAGACATTGGTTCTCCTTGGCTTCCTGTTGTAATTATTGTTAAGTTTTCATCAGGATATTTATTAATTAAGTCTATATCTATTATTGTGTTTTTAGGTACGTTCATATAGCCTAGGTCACATGCTGTTTCAATCATTTTTACCATGCTTCTTCCACAAATTGCAACTTTTCTATTGTTTTCAACAGATGCATCTATTATTTGTTGAACTCTGTGTACATTTGATGCAAAAGTCGCAACTACAATTCTTTTTCTGCAATGTAAAAATAGCTCATCAAATACTTCTCCTATTGAACTTTCTGATTTTGTAAAGCCTTTTCTTTCTGCATTCGTACTATCTGACATAAGAAGTACTACACCTTTTTTACCTATTTCTGCAAGTCTTCCAAAATCTATCTTCTGACCATCTATTGGTGTATAATCAATTTTAAAATCACCCGTATGCATTACAATTCCAACAGGTGTATATATTGCAAAGCCAACAGCATCAGGTATACTGTGTGAAGTTCTTATAAATTCAACTTTCATTTTTCCTGCGTCTATTGTAGTTCCTTGCTCTACTTCGTATATTTTTGTACTTCTTAATAAGTTATGTTCTTCTAGTTTGTTTTTGATTAGTCCGACTGTAAATCTTGTTGCATATATTGGAACATTAATCTGTCTTAAAAGATATGGTATTCCTCCTATATGATCTTCATGTCCGTGTGTTATAAATAGTCCCTTTATCTTCTCTTTATTCTTCTCTAAATATGATATGTCAGCAACAACTAGGTCAACTCCTAGCATATCTTCTGTTGGAAAGGCAAGTCCACAGTCAACTATTATTATTTCATCTTCATATTCAAAAACAGTTATGTTTTTACCAATCTCAAGTAAACCACCAAGTGGAATTACCTTTAGTGGTGATTTCTTAAACCTTACTTCTTCTAATGCTTTTGCTTTTCTTCTTGGTCTTCTTGTAATATTGTTCTTTGGTCTCTCAATTTTTTCATTATCTTTTTGTTTTTTTATAGTTTTTTCTTGCTTAACACTATGTTTTTCTTTTCTTGCTCTTGCTTCCTTTCTTTTTATAGAATCTTTATTTTGATTCTCTTTTGTGTTATCCATTTGTCTTTATTTCATTCCTTTCTTTCGGGTATACAAATATTTTTAGGTAAATTAAATTTGCCTAAGTCCCATTAAATTACAATTTCAAATCACGATGAAGTTAATACAAAACTCATCGCAAAAATAATATTTAGTTTTCCGTTCAACAAATAAATTTTTAATATTATTTTAAAATCTCATCTTGACCATATATATAATATGGTACACACTATTTTGAATTATACATTATTTTTGATGATTTGTCAAATATTGGGTTTAATTTTAGGCAAAAAAGCTATCACTTAACTATACTTAAGTGATAGCTTTTTTATCTTGCATTTCTATTTCTATAATCAACTCATGTTTTATATACTTAGCATCTATTTTCCCTCCATTTAGTTCCACTAATTGCTTAGCAATAGAAAGGCCGAAGTCCTGATGAATTTGTTCCATTTTCAACTGTATAATATCTGTCAAAAAGTTTCTGTACAGTTGTTGTGTCTAATGAATTTGCTTTGTTCGAAAATGTAATTTTCCCATTTGAATCTAAAACAATTCTTAAATCCCCATTGCTGTATTTTATCGCATTTGATAATATATTTTCAAATACCCTCATAATTGCATTTCTATCTATAAACTTATAAACTTTTTCCTCACACATTTCTATCTTTGGAGTAATATCTTTTTCTTTAAATATATTATAATAATTTGCAATCGTCTCCTCTAAGATTTCATTTATACAACATTCTTCCTTTTTTATGCCAATATCTACTGCCTTAGAGAAATTGAATAGCTGTTCTGTTAATGTTACTAATTCATTCGTTTTTCTTTCCACAACTTCCAAATATTCGCCTTGTTTAGCTTTATTTTCACCATTTTTTATTAAGTCTATATACCCACTCATTGCTGTAAGTGGAGTTCTCATATCGTGTGATATATTTGTTATAGTCTTCTTTAGCTCTTGATTTCCACTTTCATATTTATTTCTTTGACTTTTTAGCTTATCTAACTCTTTGTTTAATTTATTAGCTAATCTTTTAATATCTTCATCTGATGACGATATTGTTATTATACTATTTGTGTCTGTTTTTATTATATTTTCCAAAGATGCTTCTATTTCTTTAATTGACTTTTTCATAAAATACAATTTTATTACACATAAAAAACAAATTATAGATAATATAAATATAATTAAATAAAACACTAAGTTCACTGGTTTTTCTCCTATTTTAATTCCTTTCTATTAAATAAATAGACACCAATTATATTGGTTGCACCTATTAATATAATAGAGTACATTGGCATTTCATATAAATATCTTGTATCTCCATTTGCTATTTTGTGTGCTTGTCCTTGTGGCAGACTTAAATAAACCATCTTTGCCCTTTTTACAATTTTTTCACCTGGATAATTTGGTGAAGGTTCTTGACTTACAATATACTCTTGTCCGTCTTCATAATATGTATTTGTTATATATGGAGTTAAATTTGCAGTATATCCTGTCGTCATTTGTGCAACAACAATCGATATAAAAATAAGTGTACATGCAGTTATTGAAACTGTTATTTCTGAGCATAGCATCGTTATAAATGTAAAGATAGAACAATACGCAATTATAATCAAGAAAGCATTTAAAATACTCATAGCAAATTCAGTTAGTGGCATTTTGAGTGTTCCAAACAATGGAATACCAATTATTAATGTTATCGCCAAACTTACAAGTTCACAAATTATTGATGCAATAATGCCTAATATAAGATTCGAAATATAAATCGATTTCCTACTATGACCGTACTATTATTTTATTTCTAATAAGCCCTTCCGAATGTTCTTTTCCGACAAATACGCTAACAAAAATTGCAATAAATAGTCCTATATACTCTATGTATTGATTAACAAATGTGTCTAATTCAACGTTGGCACCGAATTAACTTTATTTTATATTGTTTATATAATATAAATATGGTTATTACTATTGTTAGTAATAAAAATAGCCAATATGTTATGTCCTTCTTCATTCTAAAAAAACCTGCTTTTAATAATTTATACATGTTCATCATCTCCTATCAAATTCAAATAATAATTTTCAAGTGATTCACCTTTTTCTTGATAGTCATGTATAATGCAGTTTCTCTTAGAAAGTTCTATAACAATATCTGAAACATTTATTTTTTCATATATATCAACTATTTTATTAGATATTACTTTATATGGTATTTTAGATTCTTCTAGGTATTTAACACATTCTTTTACATTGCTTACATTAATTTGTATTCGTTTCTTAAATTTTTGATTTAGTTCTTCGCTGCTTATCTCTTTTATTATTGTTCCTTTATCTATGAAGCCATAGTTGGTTGCAATTTTAGATAATTCGTCCAAATAGTGACTAGAAATTAAAAATGTTATTCCTTTTTCTCTGTTTAATTTTAGAATTATTTCTCTTATCTCTATAATTCCTTCTGGGTCTAAACCATTGATAGGCTCATCTAAAATAATAAAATCCGGACCACCTATCAAAGCAATAGCAAGTCCTAGTCTTTGTTTCATTCCTAAAGAGAAATTTTTTGCTTTCTTATTTTCTGTATTGGTTAAACCAACAATGTCTAATATATCATGCAAATTATCATAGCTTGGAGCTCCTATTATTTTACATTGTTCTTTCAAATTATCTTCTGCAGTCATGTCAAGGCAAATAGATGGTGTCTCAATAATCGCACCTATTCTTTTTCTTGCATCTTTAATTTTCTTGTTTTCGTTTGAAATTCCATATATTGTGTATGAACCTGATGTTGGCTTTTGCAATGCACAAATTAATCTCATTAGTGTTGTTTTTCCTGCGCCATTTTTTCCAATGAGTCCGTATACAGCACCTTTAGGTACATGTATGTTTAGATTTTTAATAATACTAGTTTTTTTATATTTTTTTCCAATGTTATGTGTTTCTAATATATATTCCATAACCTCCTCCTTTCAATTTTTATAGTACAATAAAAAGATTAAGATTATGGTTAAGAAATGGTTAAAATTTAGTAAAGATTTTAATTTAGGGCATCTTAAAACCGATGCCCCATACTGACTCTATATATTCTTCATTTGATACTTTTCTAATCTTTTTTCTTATATTACTAATATGGACTTTTAGAGAGTTTTCATCACAATCTAATGTGTCTTGACTTATTAAATCAAGCAGTCTAGTTTTAGTTACAACTGTTCCATTATTTAGTAATAATACTTTGAATAT
>CANRCJ010000037.1 GCA_947629105.1 uncultured Clostridia bacterium
GTTCTTAAAGGTGGGTTCATTTTAGCATTTACACCGCTTTCCAATACTTCCTCTTGTGTGAAGAAATAGTAATGTGGGCAAGTCTCGCAAGTTACTTTAACGCCTCTTTTTTTCGCATCTCTAATCATGTTAACTGATGTTTTTGTGCTTATATGACATATATGTGTATGTAAGTTATTTGTTTCTGCAATTACTATATCTCTAGAAGCCATTATTTCTTCAGCTTCTGGAAGTACTCCCTCTACGCCTAGCTTTTCTGCTATTTCTCCAGCATTTATTGCACCTGCTGAAACTGATTTTTCTTCACAATGTTCTGATAAAAATGTTCCTATTTTATTTGTTTCTATCATTGCTGTTCTTACCATTCTCGCATTTGTTACTGGCATCCCATCATCTGAAAAAGCTATTGCTCCTGCTTCTTTAAGTTCTTTATAATTTACTAGTTCTTCTCCCTTTTCTCCCTTTGTTACACTTGCAAATGGAAGTACATTGCATAAATTTACATCTTTTGCTTTTTGTATAATTTGCTTTAAAACTTCTACATTATCTGGAGTTGGCTTTGTATTTGGCATTGGGCATATTGTTGTAAATCCACCTTTTACTGCACTTCTTGATCCTGTCTCTATTGTTTCTTTATGTTCAAATCCTGGTTCTCTTAGGTGGCAGTGCATATCTATCATTCCTGGCATTATATATAGATTCGTACAATCAAGTACTTTATCCGCTTCTTCATTTATGTTTTTTTCAATCTTTATAATTTTTTCATTTTCAATAAGTATGTCTAATTTTTCGTTCGTATTACTTGCATAATCTAATACTGTTCCATTTTTTAATAACAATTTCATAACTACTACCTCCCTAAGATTATTTTTGATTATCATATCATGTTACTCTTTTCTTTTCAAGTGTTATCTTTTTTAATTTTATTGTTTTTTCTTGACTTTATAGGTTTTTTCAAGTATTATATAAGTGAAAATTAAGTTCTATTTAATTAATAATATAAATAAAAATATATGGAGGTTAATATGAGTAATTTAGTTTCATACTTATTCAAAACAAACGCATTTAAAGTTTGTCCTGATAATAAACCATTTTGGTACACTTCAGGAAAAATTGGGCCTTATTTTATTAACGCACATTTCCTTTACGGAAGTGAAGAAAGCGCTGTTGAATTTTTAAGTTTTATTGATTTAGAAAAAGATAAAAAACTTGAGTTACCTAAGAAAATTCTTGATAAGACACTTGCACAATACAATAATAATGCTATTTATAAAGAAGTTATTGATGAGATGATTTCTTTTATAAAAACTAATTTTAATGTTGATGAAATTGACTATGTCTCTGGAGGAGAAAGAAGAGATTGGTTCTTCTCTGATATTGTTGCTTATCTTTTAGGCAAACCACATATTTCAATTTTTAAAGATTTATCATCAGTTGTTAGTACGCCTGATTTTTCGGAAACAGTTGTAAAAACTGACTTACAAGGAAAGAAAGTTTTACATGTTGCTGACTTAATAACTGTCGCATCTAGCTATGTACGCGCTTGGATCCCTGGAATTCAAGCTCTTGGAGCAGAAATTATATGGAGCATTGTCGTTGTAGATAGAATGCAAGGCGGAGTTGAGAGACTAAAATCTCTTGGAATTGATGCTCATTCATTAGTACAAATTGCACCTGATATGTTTAAGAAGGCTTTGGACCTTGGAATTATTACTGAGGAACAAAATGAACTCTTAAATAAATTCTATAAAGACCCTGATGGAACAATGAGACAGTTTTTAGTAGAACATCCTGAGTTTTTAGAAAATGCTTTAAAAGCTGATGAGAAAACGGTTGTAAGAGCAAGACTTTGCATTGAAGGAAATTTGTATAACTTGAATTAGATAATCCATTTGACATTTCCTAAACATTTTTGTATAATAAATATAGGAAATGATAACCACAGAAATGTGTGTTGCCTTATTTTAAGGGTTTACACCACATTGCTTGGCATAGCGAAATGTGGTGTATTTTTATTGTTTATTAGTCCAAATTATGTATAAAATACACAAAAAGGCTAAGTTTATAGTAACTGATATCATAAATCCTATTATTAGGAATAGTAAAAGTTCAACCATAAACATCACCTCCAATCTCTAAGCTATTGCTTAGGAATTAAAGGCAACACACTCACATCTGCTTATTCTCATTTCCTATGCTAGAAAGTATATCATAATAATTTATTAAAATCAATATAAAGAGAACATTTTTTTGTATCTATTTTCTCCCCAATTTTATCTTTACATCAAATTCTTTTCCTTTCCTATTTACTGTAAGCGTAACCTCTTCCCCAACTTCCTTTGTATAAATATATTTCCTTAGATCATTCATTTTATTTACTGTAATATTATCTATTTTAGTTATTACATCTCCAACAAGCAGACCTTTCCCATAGGCTGCTCCTGTTTTGTTTATTGAAACTACATAAATTCCAGAATCAAATTTTAGGTCTTCCTCTAAATATTGTATTACTTCTTTATCATAAGCATATATTCCGATTGATGCTTCTGTGAATTTTCCAGTTTTAGTTATTTTTTCTATTATTGGTTTCACAATATTTATTGGTATTGCAAAGCCTATTCCTTCTGCTTCTTCTATTTTTACTGTATTTATACCTATTACTTCTCCGTTTCTCGTTTATCAATGGTCCTCCACTGTTTCCATTATTTATCGTTGCATCTGTTTGTATTAGCTCCTCCATGTACGAAACATCTTCGTCCTCTTTTATCTTAATTGTTCTATCAACCGCACTTATTATGCCTGATGTAACTGTCCTTTGAAATTCTAGCCCTATTGGATTTCCTATTGCATATACGGTCTTTCCAATTTTTAGCCTGTCAGAATTTCCGAATCATGCATTTGTCTAATCCGTATTTTATCAATTTTGACTATACTTAAATCTATATCGGAATCGCTCCACACAACTGTCCCTATATATTCCTCTCCGATTCTCAAGTGTAACATAGCATCTACTATACTCTGCGCCACTAACATGTTCATTACTTAATATATATCCGTTATCTGATATAACAATTCCGCTTCCAAGTGATAGCGTTTTTGCTGAATTAATACTAAAAATAGATGTGTCATTTTTGTCTATCTTTGATATCCCGAACTACGCTTTTTGACACATCTTCTAATATTTCACTTATATCTTCTTCATTTATTGTACTTATTTCTTTTGAGAGTTTTTCCGCACTATATGTTTCTTCTTTATCTACTTCTATATTTATGTACATGTCATATAGTACAATGCTCATTGTAGCTATTGAAAACACAAAAATTGTTTGTGCAAATATTTTACCTAATACGTGTTTTTTCTTTTCTTTTTTCCTATGATTTCTCAAAACTTTCATTCCTTCTTTATACTAAAATCATATAAATTATTCCCGAAAGTTTTATATTATATACTATCTTAAAAAAATCTTTTGAAAAATCTACTTACACTTCTTGCTATCTTTTTATACCATGGCAAATTTTCGACTACCACTAGTTTAAAGCAGTCTTGCTTTTTTTCTTCAGGTTTAACTACTTCTACTACTTCATCCTTATTTTCTTTTCTTGTCTCAAATATTCTATCTGGATTATATTTTTCTCTTTTTTCTTCTTCCGCTCTTACATCATTTTCTTTGCATGCTACCAATATTTCGTTTCCATCTTCTTCTCTGCAGCAGTATTTAATAAATATTCCTGATAAAAGTTCTTTTGTCTGTGGAAGCATTTTTTGTTCACTTAGACTTTTGGTTTTGTCTATTTTAAATTCATGTTCTTTATTAGAAATTCTTTCTAATTCTTCTTTTAATTTTTCCGGTATTTTCTCCAATACTGGTTCATCAACAAATTTGAATATTTCTATTAATTCAGTTGCAACATCTGGATATATAGTAGTATTTCCCATTTTCCAAATTTTCCTTTCTCTTATGTTTATTATAAGCTTTACCTTTGCATTTCTAGTTCAGGTTCTTCTAAAAATTTACCGAGCCCATCAATTGCTCTTTTTATGCCTTCTGCAGATTGCATTTTAGCAAAATCTGTTAAGTCATTTTCAGTTATTGTATAGCCCATTTCATTTTCCTCAATTTCTGTTTGAGTTACATAGCTTGGCTTTTTTACCGTTCTAGTTTTCTTTAATATATATTTTTGTGTGCTCTCATTTAATTTTTTTATTCCTTTTATCTCCATTTTTCGTTCTCCTTAGTGTTTATTCATGTAAATTATATACTATAAAATTTTTGATGTCAATTAAAAAAAGTGTATAAAATTCATATAAAAAGAACTTGTTTTTTTATAAGTACAATGATATAATAATGTTGTTATTTGTAGCAAAAAATGGGGGCTAGAAATGAAAAAGGATGTTGATGTTTTAAATCGTGCTATGGGGACTGATTACACGGTTTTTAAAAGTGATAAGGTTTCTATAGAAATTAATAAAAAGTTCATTGCAAATTTAGAAACACTTGCAAATACAATTAATGTTTCTAGTTATTCTATATTTTTGACTACTTTGTATATACTTTTATACAAATATACTTCTAAAATTAATTTGATTATTGGAACTCCTTTCTCAGAAGGAATATCTAAAGAATTCCAAGATATTATTGGTAATTTTTCAAATGATATTATTTTACGTCAAAACATAAACCCTAATTTGAATTTTATAGATTTCGTAAAAAATTTAAATAAAGATATAATTGATACCGTTTCAAAGGAACTATCACCTTATGAATTTATTAAAAATACTCAAAAAGAAAATGTCTTTTTTGATGCACTTCTTATTTATCAAGCATCTGAATCAAAGACTTTTAATATAGAAGATTCTGGTATAAGTAAACCTAATCTATCGTTTGAAATAGATTTAGAATTACATACATTAAATCTAGAATTTAATAAAAATGCATTTGAAGTTAATACTGCCAAGAGTATTTTGGCTCACTACTTCTTTTTATTAAAACAAGTATGCAATAATGTAAATTGTAAAATAAATGACCTAGAGTTCATAACACCAGAGGAAAATAGGCTTTTGGAAAAGTTTAATCTTAAAAATATTAAAATAGATAACTTTGATGTTTTATCTATTTTTGATACTCACGGTCAAAATGCTAAGATTTATATACTTGATAAAGATATGAAAAATGTTCCCATTGGTACATCTCGGAGAAATTTATATCTTGGGGAAATTAAAAGAAAATGCAAAATATGAACCTGAAAATCTTTTAGATAATCCTTTTGGAGAAGGAAAAATATATAAATCTAATTTATCAGGCAAATGGACTTTTGATGGTAAATTAGAGATTATTAAAGATACAAACAAAAAAGATACTTCTAAGCCTTCTAACCTTTCGTTAAGCCAAAGCTATAGTTTCTTAAAAACATATGATTATGCAAAAGTAAATAGTGTCTTATCGAGAAACACTTATGATAATTTTAAGACTATTTCTAAAATCGAGCCTCGGCGATATTTTACTTATACGGAGGAACTGGATACTTGGGCGCACATATTGCATATGAATTTTTAACACAAAATAAAGGTAATCTTTATTGCTTGATTAGATTAAAAGATAATATACCAGGAAGATTTAGACTTCTTCAAGTTCTTAGATTCTACTTTGGAGATAGCTTTGTATCTAAAATGGAAAGTAGAATAAAGGTTATAGAAGGAGATATTGTAAAAAATAGCACCCTTGGTATTTCCGAAGATAATTTAAGAGAAATTGTAAGTAATGTAAATGTAATAATAAATTCAGGTGCTCTCGTTAAGCACTATGGCAGGCAAAAAGATTTTGAGGATGTAAATGTTAAAGGAACCAAGAACATTATAAACTTTTGTAAAAAATATGGAAAAAGGCTATTGCACGTTTCTACAATTAGTGTGTCAGGGAACGATAAAAAGGATGCTATTGAAGGACAGAGTTTATTTACAGAAAATGATTTATATATTGGTCAAGACTTTACAAATATATACGTTGCGACTAAGTTTGAAGCTGAAGTTGCAGTACTAGAGGCTATTTATGATGGACTAGATGCCCAAGTTTTAAGACTTGGAAATATTGCTAATAGATATTCAGATGGTGTTTTTCAACAAAATGTAGAAGATAATGGATTCGCAAAAAGACTTAAATCTTTTATAGAGATTGGAGCATTTCCTGGATACCTTCTAGCACATGATCTTGAAGTTACTCCTGTTGATTTAGCAGGAAATTCAATTATTAAAATATTAAATCATTCATCTGATTGTAATATGTTCCATATAGTAAATACCCAGCTTTTATCAATTACAGAATTTATTCATATAGCAAATAATTTGGGTATTAACATTATTCCTGTATCTGATATTTTAATGAATGATATTATTAATGGAATGCTTACAAATGATGATAGAAAGCAAGCTGTTTCTGGCATTGTTCAAGATCTAAGTAAAGATAAAAGACTTATATATACTTCTTCTATAAAATTTAACTGTGATTTTACTGAAAGTTATTTAAAAATTTGCGATTTTAAATGGAAAAAGCTTGATAAGAACTATATAACCAAGTATTTAAATTATTTTAAAAAGATTGGATTTATAAATTATTAATATTAAAAGGAACTAAATAGTTTAGGGGGCTAGAAAATGAGCTATTATGACTTAAGCAATCCACAAAAAGCAATATGGCAGGTAGAAGAATTTTATAAAGGTACAGATATAAATAATATTTGTGGTACTTTAACTATAAAACAAGAGGTTGACTTAGATAAATTAAATGAAGCAGTAAATATCTTTGTTCAAAATAATAAAAGTTTTGTAATTAATTTAAAAGAAGAAAATGGAGAAGTAGTACAATATTTTACAGAGCAAAAATATCAAGAATATGAACGAGTAGTTTTAAAAGATTATAAAGAAGTACAAAAACTTGCAACTGAAATTTCAAAACAAGTCTTTGATATTTTAGGCACACGCTTATATAAGTTCGTATTATTTACTTTAGAAAATGGACATGGTGGATTTATTGTGCTTACTCACCATATTATTTCTGATGCTGCAACATTTGCACTTATTGGAACAGAAGTCGTAGATAATTATAGAAAATTACTTAAAAATGAAGAAATAGAAAAAAAAGATTATTCTTATGAAGATTATATACAAGATGAAAAAGAATACATGAATAGCGATAAATTTTTAAAAGACGAGGAATATTGGAACACTCTATATTCTGATGTCCCAGAAGTTGCATCTATTCCTAGCATAAAGTCTAAAGATAATACGAATTTAAAAGGAGATTCAAAAAGGAAGGAGTTTCTGATTGAAAAAGACTTGTTAAGTCAAATTGTAAATTTTTGCAAAAGAAATAAATTATCTAATTTTAACTTTTTTATGGCTATATATGCAATTTATTTGAGTAGAGTTTCAAATTTAAGATATTTTGTTATTGGTACTCCTATTCTAAATAGGACTAATTTTAAAGAAAAAAATACAACCGGAATGTTTATTAATACAGCACCTTTGCGTATTAAAATAGATAATGATATTTCTTTTTTATCTTTTGCGAAACAAATTGCTGGAAGTTCTTTAAGTATGCTAAGATATCAAAAGTATCCTTATGAAATGCTTTTGAAAAATTTAAGAAAAAAGGAAAATTCTCTTCCATCTTTATATGATATAATGCTTTCTTATCAAATAACTAAAGCAAATGATAAAAGCTTAGATATACCTTATGAAGTAGAATGGTTTGCACCATCTACTATTTCGAATGGAATGTATATTCATTTCCATGATAATAATAACAATGAAAATTTGAATGTGTCTTATGATTATCAAATTCAAAAATATGACGAAAAAGATGTAGATAATATGCATATTCGTATTTTACACATTATTAATCAGGTTTTAAAAAATGAAAATATTTTAGAAAAAGATATAGAAATTATAACAGAAGAAGAAAAAAATAAAATTTTATTTGAATTTAATAACACTAAAACCGACTATCCAAAAAATAAAACGATAATCCAGCTATTTGAGCATCAGGTAGAAAAAAATCCTAATAATATTGCTGTTGTTTTTGATGATAAAAAGCTTACATATAAAGAATTAAATGATAAGGCAAATGCACTTGCTTTATATTTAAGGAAGCAAAATGTAAAGCATGGCGATATTGTTTGTATGCTCTTTGATAAATCTTTAGAAATGATAGTCTCTATTCTTTCGGTTTTAAAGCTAGGTGCTTCATATTTACCTATTGATATTACTTATCCAAAAGATAGAATTGATTATATTAAAGATGACTCTCATTCTAAAATTATACTTACGATGAAAAATGTTAAGGCACCACTACCTTCTAGCATTTCTACTTTATGTGTTGATTTAGATAATAATGAAATTTATGACAATAGTAGCGAACCTTTTGTCTCTGATAATGCTTTTAGCCCTGAGGATACTGCATATATCATGTATACATCTGGCTCTACTGGTAGACCAAAAGGTGTAATGGTAAAAAATATTAATGTTGTAAGACTTGTAAAAAATACTAATTTTATAAAGTTTTCTAGTCACGAAAGAATTTTACAAACAGGGTCTATCGTATTTGATGCCTGCACATTTGAAATATGGGCTGCATTATTAAATGGTTTTGAATTATATATTATAAAGAAATTAGAGTTACTAGATGTCTCTCTTTTCCAAAGCTATTTAGAAAAAAATAAAATAACTATATTATGGCTTACGGCTCCACTTTTTAACCAATTATGTGAGAGTAATCCTTCTATGTTTAGAGGTGTAAAATATTTGCTAACTGGTGGTGACATTTTATCTCCAAAACATATTAATATGGTCAGAAATGCTAACCCTAATTTGACTATTATTAATGGATATGGTCCAACTGAAAATACAACTTTTTCTACTTGTTTTACTATTGATAAAACTTATGAAAACACTATTCCAATTGGAAAACCAATTGCTAACTCTACAGCTTATATTGTTTCTTCTAATGGTTCTCTTTTGCCTATTGGGTTTGCTGGCGAACTATGGGTTGGTGGTGATGGTGTATCAGCTGGTTATTTCAATAATCCAAGTTTAACAGATGAAAAATTTATTAAAAATCCTTTTGGCGATGGAATGATATACAAAACTGGAGATTTAGCAAAGTGGCTTCCTGATGGAAATATAGACTTTATTGGCAGAATCGATAATCAAGTTAAAATTAGAGGTTTCCGTGTAGAATTAAGTGAAATTAATAATATTCTTTCTAATTTTAATAATATAAAGGAATGCACTACTATTATTCGTGATATACAAGGTAGAAAAACTATTTGTTCTTATTTTACATCAAAAGATGGAGTTAATATTAGCGATAAAGAAATAAAGGACTACCTAAAAGAATCTTTGCCAAATTATATGATACCAACATATATTTATCAATTAGATGTTATGCCTCTAACTGTAAATGGAAAAATAGATAAGAAAAAATTGCCTACAGATTTTGAGCAAAAAGTAGATAATAACATTATTTTACCCACGAGCAAAGTAGAAAGTATTATATTAGATGTATATAAAAAAATATTGCATGTGGAAAATATTGGTATTAATGATAATTTCTTTGAAATTGGTGGGGACTCTATTTCAGCTATGAAAATATATATAGCATGTACAAAGAAAAACTTAAATATTACTTATTCTGATGTCTTCAATTTCCCTACTGTACAAGAATTAGCTAAAATTGTTAAAGCAGGAAATTTAGTTTCAAG
>CANRCJ010000038.1 GCA_947629105.1 uncultured Clostridia bacterium
ATCTTTCGCTTTCTGCTTTGTTCTTTAAAAATTCTTCTTTGATAAATTTACTTAAAGTTTCATAATCTATTGTTTTTAAGTTGTATAAGAATTCTAAGCCACCATTTTCTGCAATTCTTGCATCAAATTTATATCTAGATGGAAATTCTGTTTCTAAGATAAACAATGCTTTTATAAGTTTATAGAACTTAGTTGCCGCTTCATTATCTGTTAGATTTATTTTATATATACTATTTACATTCTCATAAACTTCTGTATTTCCAACTATTTGAAAGCTCATGTTTTCATTTTTATCATATACTTCATACATAAGTGGCCAATCTTTTGTAAATTGCCACAAATAATTTTCAATATCTGCTATTTGAGATTTAGAAAAATATTTCTTAGAGTAATCTAAATAACTTATCGGTACAAAAATTTCCTTTTCCTTTTTAGTTTTCTCATATTCTATTTGTTCTTTTATTAGATAAAATAGACATGAACAATCAAGGTCTTCTATTGGTGCTATCATATAATAGCTCTTTGTGTATTCAGAATAATATATTTGCCATAAGTAATTCTCTTTGTATTTTACTTTAAACGGAATCTCTTTTTTTAACTTTTTTTGTTCTTCATCTATTGCCTTTATTTCATTTATATTTAGCTCTTTTATCATTTTTAGGAATATGGTATGTTTTAATATTCCTTCTTCTCCTTCTGGCTCTAGATATGAATATAGAGGAGATGCCATCTTGCATTTTTCTTGAATTGAATTTAGCCTATTTGCTTGTGTCAATAATATTTTTATCTTACTTATAGGCACATATTTATAGACTTTATAATGCTTTTCTTCATAGTTTCTTGCTGGTTTCATCTCTGCATCCATTTTCTCAAGTAATATTTCTGGTATATTATTTAAGTCCAAGCCTATATATTCTAATTTTTCTTGTATATCATTAGTTTTTTCTATCATTTTTTCTCTCCTGTTCATAGTATTTATTCTACTATACTGTTTTTAATAAATCAAGAAAAATATTAATTATTTCTTATCTCTTTATATTCATACACAACTTTTCCAAAAAGTAGTTCATTTAGTCTCTTTTGAAACTCCATAATTACAAGTGGAAGAATAGATACTAAAGCTACATATAGCCATTGTGCCTTATTTAGACTAACTAAGCTAAATATTTTAGCAGCTCCTGGGATAAATACTATTCCGTACTTGCATTATCACTCCAAGTATAAATGCACCGAATTAAATACTTATTACTAAATAAACCGTACCTTGAATATAGATTCTTCGCTTCTTATATTAAAGCTATGTATCATTTCTATTAGTCCAAGAGTTACAAATGCCATTGTTCTTGCAACTTCTAACCCATATAGCTTATTTCCAAAGCTGAATATGAACAGTGTTAATACTCCAATCATTACACCTTCTACTATGATTTTTCCCCATAATCCATCTGAGAATATGCCTTTTCTGCTCTCTTTCGGTTTCCTATTCATAATGTTTTTATCTTCTGGCTCAAGTCCAAGTGCTATCGCAGGTATTGAGTCAGTAACTAGATTTATCCACAAAAGTTGTATTGCTAAAAGTGGTGCGTTCATTCCCAATATAAGTCCTAAGAATATCGTTACTATCTCGCCAATATTTGTTGCAATTAAGAAGTGTACTGCTTTCCTTATGTTGTCATATATGCTTCTTCCTTGTTTAACCGCTTCGACTATTGTTACAAAATTATCATCTGTCAAAATCATATCTGATGCATTTTTTGCAACGTCGGTTCCATTTAGTCCCATAGATATTCCAATGTCTGCATTCTTTAGTGCCGGTGCATCATTTACACCGGTCTCCTGTCATTGCAACAACTTTTCCTGTACTTCTAAATGCCTTAACTATCCTAACTTTATGTTCAGGTGAAACTCTAGCAAACACGCTGTAATTCATTATATCTCTTTCTAAAACATTTTGTGGTATATTATCTAATTCTTTCCCTGTTATTGCCAAGCTTCCTTTTGTTAGTATTCCAAGTTCTCGTGCTATTGACTTTGCTGTTGCTATATGGTCTCCTGTTATCATTACAGTTTTTATTCCAGCATTTTTGCATGTTCTTATAGCTTCCTTTACTCCTTCTCGTGGCGGGTCTATCATTCCAATAAGTCCTACAAATATTAAGTCTTTTTCTATAGTTTCTGTTTTTATTTCATTTGGTAATTTATCTAAATCTACATAAGCAACACCTAGTACTCTTAGAGCTTTATCTGCCATATTAGAATTTCTATTTAATATGGTATTTTTATCTTCTTCTGTAATTGCCTTAATATCCCCATTTTTATATACTTTTACACATTTATTTAAAATAACATCTAGTGCTCCTTTTGTAATTACTCTGTATTTATTTCCTAACTTATGTATTGTTGTCATTAGCTTTCTATCTGAATCGAATGGTATTTCATTTATTCTCTCCATTTGAAGATATAGCTTATCCTTGCTTATTCCGCATTGAATATGCTTTATTTACTATTGCAACCTCTGTTGGATCTCCTGTAACCTCACTTTCGTTTGTCATTTCACAATCTGTACACATTGTCCCAAGTTCTAATACAAATTCTGTGTCTCCATAAGTTTCTACGACTTGCATCTTATTTTGAGTTAATGTTCCTGTCTTATCAGAACATATTATGCTACTACTACCTAATGTTTCTACTGCTGCAAGCTTTCTAATTATTGCATGTCTTTTAGCCATTTTTGTTACTCCTATTGAGAGCATTATTGTTACAATAGCAGGTAGTCCCTCTGGGATTGCTGCAACAGCAAGTCCAACAGATGTCATAAACATTTCTTTTATTGGTATTTGCTTAAATATACCTATTACGAATATTGCAAAGCATATAACAAGGCAAACTACACCGAAGTATCTTTCCTACTTCTTCTAGTTTTCTTTGTATAGGTGTCTCAGGTGCTCCGTCTGTTATAATTATTTTTGCTATGCTACCAACTCTTGTATTCATTCCAGTGTTTGTAACTATTGCCTTTGCATGTCCTCCAACTACTATTGTTGTTGCAAATGCCATATTTAACCTATCTGCTTCTGTCATGTTTGGGAGTCCAACTGCTTCTGCATCTTTTAAAACTGGTATTGTTTCTCCTGTAAGTATTGACTCGTCCACCTTTAAGTTATAGCTTTCGATTAATCTACAATCTGCTGGTACATAGTTTCCGTGCTTCTAATATAACTATATCGCCAATTACAACATTCTCCCCTGGTATAATCTTTTGCTTTCCATCTCTTATAACTTTACATACAGGGGCAGACATTTTCTTTAATGCTTCAAGAGATTTCTCTGCTTTACTTTCTTGAACTAGTCCCATTATTGCATTAAATACTACTATTGCAATGATTATAACAGACTCCATATAGTCACCTGAGCCTTCAATCTTTGCCATTACAGCAGAAATAATAGATGCAGCGATTAGTATAATTATCATAAAGTCATTAAATTGCTTTAAAAACTTTATAATAATATTTTCTTGTTTTTTATCTTCTAGTTTGTTTTTGCCATATTGCTTTAGTCTTTCTTCTGCATCTTTTTCTGTTAATCCTACATTAAAATTGCTCTTTAGCCTCCTTCTAATTTCCTCCTTTGAATCTAAATGTTCCATTTTTCTTTTGCACTCTCCTTTACTTTTGTATTAGTTAATATATATGTGATATTTTTTATTTTATGTTTAATTTTTTATTTCAAAGCTATTTTTATTAGATTATGTTATAAATTTTATTGACATTGTAAATATTTTTTGATACAATTGCATATAATATATAGGAAAGGATGTGTATAATTATGGCTCAAACAAATATAAATATACGTATGGACGAAGAATTAAAAAAACAATTTGACAAATTTTGTTCAGATGTTGGAATGTCTATGACAACAGCCATATGTGTATTTGCCAAAAAAGCTGTAAAAGAACAAAGAATACCTTTTGAAATTACTGCTGACCCTTTTTATAGTTCTGCCAATATAGAAAGATTAGAAAAAGCAATAAAAGATTTGAATGATGGAAAAGGTAAAAAACATGATATAGTGGAGGTTCAGGATGAATAAAATATGGCAAGATGATGCGTGGGAAGATTACTTGTACTGGCAGAAACAAGATAAAAAAACTCTTACCCGCATTAACGATTTACTTAAAGATATTGATAGAAATGGTTATGTCGGCATTGGAAAACCTGAACCTCTGACTGGAAATCTCTCCGGGTTTTGGAGTAGAAAAATTGATAGTAAAAATAGAATTGTTTATAGAATTTTTAATTCACAAATTGAAATTGCTCAGTGCGGTTCTCATTATAGAGACAAATAATTTTTTTCTTTATTATATCTTTTATTTTTATCCCACTTTATATATATTTCTCATATTATGTAAATATATAATATTGTTTTAAAATGGAGGAATATATGCTTCGGTTCTATTATACTCGCTTTGTCTGTTAGTATAGATTCCCTTGGAATTGGTATAACTTATGGTATAAAAAATACAACTTTAAATTTTTTTGCAAAATTTATTTTAATTATTATGTCTATCTTTTTTTCGGCTTGTTCTATATTTATTGGAAATATGATTTCTTCAATATTGTCTGAATTTTTAACCAAGTTTATTAGTAGCTGTATATTGATTATTATTGGTATAATTGTGATAATAGATCCTATTCCATTTGATTTTGATAATTCTCGTAATATTGACATGAAAGAAGCTTTTCTTTTAGGAGTTGCATTATCACTTGATTCAATAAGTGTAGGTATTGGAAGTAGTATCGGTGGATATTTAAGTTTTTATTTTCCAATATTAGTTGCGCTCTTTCAAATACTGTTCTTGTGTTTTGGAGTTATAATTGGAAAAAAGATTATAAAAAAATTTACTGTCCCAGACTCAATATGGAATATTATTTCTGGAGTAGTTTTAATGCTTTTTGGTGCGATAAAAATCTTTATATAGCTTATTCATATTTTCCAAAAATTAACATATACTAGCCTTATGAAAAGAAAAACTGTAAGAGCAAATTTCATATTTATATCTTTAAGAGACAATGCTTTATCTATTATTTTTGTATTATTTGCAATATGCCTTGTTGTCTTTTCTAAAGATAATCTAACTGCATCCAAAGAGGGCTTAACTCTTTGGATGACTTCTGTTGTTCCTGCACTTTTGCCTTTCTTTATCGCGTGTGAACTTCTTAGTCATACAAATATAATTGATTATCTAGGTGCAAAACTTAATAAAATAATGAAACCTATATTCAATGTACCTGGAGAAGGTGCTTTTCCTCTTATTATGGGAATTATAAGTGGTTACCCTGTTGGTGCAAAGATTGTAACTAATTTTAGGAAAAATGGAATTTGTACAAAAGAAGAAGGAGAAAGACTTCTTACATTTACTAATAACTCGGGACCACTTTTCATAATTGGAACTGTTGGCATATCTCTTTTTGGCAACAGTACTATTGGCATATTACTATTTATTACACATCTTTTAGCTTGCTTAACTGTTGGAGTTGTTTTTAGATTTTGGAAGAGAAACTCTAAGACAAAATATTCTTCTTCAGCAAAAGAATACACAAAAAAAATACCTCCAAGCTTTAATAGTTTAGGAAGTATTTTGCAAAATAGCATAATGTCATCTGTTAGTACAGTTGTTATGATTGGTGGATTTGTTATGCTTTTTAGTGTAATTATCTCTATTCTTAATAATACAGGTATTTTTAGTGTGCTTTCTACATTTGTATCTCCTATCCTTTCACTTGTGCATATTCCATCTTCATTTGCAAATGGAATATTATCTGGAATTGTAGAGCTTACAAATGGTGTTTCTATCATTTCTAATATACCTATGAAAGCAATATCTATAAATATTATAATCTGTGCATTTTTACTTGGGTTTGGTGGTATATCAGTCTTACTTCAAGTATTAAGTATAACATCTTCTTCTGATATCTCAATAAAACCATATATCATAGGCAAATTACTTCAAGGATGCTTTGCAGCACTTTATACTTATTTATTAATACAGAATTTTACTTTCTTGAACTTTGATATTTAGCTTATCTATAATACCTATTATTATATCTAACAGTATTGTATCTATTACAGCCACAACCACCATTTCCATTATTATTATCATTTCCGTTATTGTTACAATTGTTATCTCCATTATTATCGCCGTCTTCATCGTCATTTATTAAATTGATAATTGCTCTTGTTATAACCGCTGAGATAAATGCAAGTATAGTATAAAGTATTACAAATACTAAGAACGTCGCATCAAATGCAGCAAATGCTACTATTAAATAAATTGCAAAGACTAACGCAGCAACTGCTATTGGACTTCGTAATACTGTTTCTAAAACACTTGCAATAATTATCGTTGCAATAGGTAAAGCAAAAAGCAATAATAAAAAATTACTCATAATATGTATCTCCTTAAAATTTCTCTTTAACATATATTATGAGTAATTTTTTTATTTGTTACTATATTACTTATACTTTACTTCAACCAAATAAAGTGCATGTGCTGGCAATGTTTTTCCTGCTAAACTCCTATCTTTTGCATCTATTATACCTGGTATTTCTTCTGGTTTAATTTTGCCGAAGTCCAACATCAACTAATGTTCCTGATATAATTCTAACCATATTATAAAGGAATCCATTTCCAGTAAGTTCTATTATTATTCTCTCTCCTTCAGTCTTTATTTCCGCCTTATATATAGTTCTTACACTGCTTTTAGAGCTTGTACCACTTGCTTTAAAACCTTGAAAGTCATGTGTTCCTTCAAAATATTTTACCGCTTGCTTCATTTTTTCTACATCTAATTTTTGTGGAATATGATATTCTAAGCTTCTATATATTGCACTAGGAACATAAGAATTATTTATTATGTATCTATATGTTTTTTCCTTAGCACTTAATCTAGCATGGAAATCAAGACTTTCTTCCTCAGCATTTTTTATAACTATTGATTTTTTGAGGTTTGCATTTAATGCAAGTATAAATTTTTCTAAAGGCAAATCGCTATTAGTCTTGAAATTCGCAACTTGTCCGAAGTGCATGAACCCCCGCATCTGTTCTTCCGAGAAGCATTTAGTTCAATTTCTTCTCCTGTTATCGTACTTATTGCTTTTTCAATTTCTCCTTGAATATTTAGTTTTCCGGGTTGTTTCTGCCATCCATGAAAGTCTCTTCCGTCATATTCGATTGTTAGTTTTATATTTCGCATATACTTCTCCATTATTATTCTTTTATTGCCTTTTCAAGTCTTCTTGTTACACTATCTTTTCCTAAAACTTGCATTATTTCATACATGTCCGGAGTATTATGTCTTCCAGTTAAAGCAACTCTTATAACTGTACTTACATCTCCAACATGTCCTTTAAATTCTTCAGGATTTGCCTTATATTCTTTAACTTCTCTTGCATACCCATGTTTTTCTGCTAAGTCTTTGATTTTGTCGAACCATGTTTGCTTATCATCTGATATATCAAAATAGTTATCCATATAGTCTTTTACTAGCTCTTTTATTTCTTCTTTATCTTTTATATTTTGATATGAATATTCTACCTGTTTATTTAAGAATCTATCATCGTACATATATTCAATATTGTCTTTTAAATCAGACCATTTAGCTATATCTTTTCTTGGCTTTTCGTTTCCTCTTTCAATTCCTAAAACTCTTAGAGTATATTCTTTATCTTTTTCAAGCAATTCTTTTAAATCATCATCATATTCGTTTGCATAATTTATAGCTAAATCATATACCTTCTCTTTTGAATATTTAGAAATTACTGTTTTAGATATGTCTAACAATTTTACCATATCAAATAATGCACCACTTACACTCATCTTGTTAATTTGTAAATCAAAGTTGTCAACAGGTGCTGTTTTGTTTTGTCTTCTCCATCCTTCAAAATTTGAATTTGCAATGTTAAGCAAATATTCTATTGCAGCTTCTGATGGTATTCCTTCTTTTGCATAAAATTCAACTGCTGCTTCTGGATCTTTCCTCTTACTTAGCTTTCTCTTTGCTCCATCTTCTTCCTTCATTATTGGTGCAATATGTGCATATTTTGGAATTTTTACCCCTAAAGCTTCGAATAACTGAATATGTATAGGAAGTGAAGATAGCCATTCATCTCCACGTAAAACAAGTGTTGTTCTCATTAAGTGGTCATCTACAACATGTGCAAAATGATATGTAGGTAATCCGTCGGACTTTATTATTACTATATCTTGATCATTTTCTGGGAAATCAATATTTCCTTTTATGACATCATGATGTTTAATTTTTCTTTCTGGATTGCCTGGAGACTTAAACCTAATTATATATTCCTCTCCATTTTTTATTCTTTTTTCAATTTCATCTAAGCCAAGATTTCTACAAGTAGCCCAAGCTCCATAATATCCCGGTCTTATTTTTGCACTTTCCTGTTTCTCTCTCATTGCATCTAAGTCTTCTTGTTTACAAAAACAAGGATATGCTTTCTTCTCTTCTATAAGTTTTTTTGCAAATGCTTGATAAATCTCTTTTCTTTGGCTTTGTTTATATGGCCCATAAGCTCCTTTTGATGTGTTTTCATCAATCATTCCCTCATCTGGCTCTAGATTAAATTTTTTTAATGCATCTATTATACCATTTATACCATTTTCTACTTCTCTTTTTTGGTCTGTATCTTCTATTCTTAGCATAAATACACCATCAGTTTGCTTAGCAAGTTTTGAACATATTACACTTGTATATATTCCTCCTATATGAACAAAACCTGTTGGACTTGGTGCAAATCTTACAACCATTGCTCCATCTTTTAATTTTCTTTCTGGATATTTTTCTTCATAGTATGAAATATCCTTTATATCTGGAAATATTAAATTTGCTAAATCTTTGTAATCCATATTTAATCTCTTTCCTTATAAAATATATTTAGGTTTTTATTGGTTTAACCTATAAACCAAGGCTTTATTATACTTCCATTATTATTGGTATAATCATTAGACATATTTTTATCATTTTTTATATTCTATTGATATTTAATGCTTTTACATATATTTCAATATTTTCCTGTTTTTTTAGCGACCTATTGAAACCTAATAAGTTTTATTCGATAGGTAACAAAAGGGTAACAAAAACTCTTTTACATTATAGTACAAAAATAGATTTATATCAATAGTAAATTTATACCAATATTAAAAGAATATAAAAAGTTAAACATTTTTGACTTAACTCTCATTTCCAAATGGTGTTATATATCTGTATGTATTATTATATCAATCAATACATCTATGCTGGTGTAACATTATAATTAGCTGAAAAAGAAATCGTACTAACTGTAATACTCATTCCTGTTCTTTGTGATATTCTTATTACTCCATCAGACATTATTTGAGCTTTCCCCAAAACAAGATTGTCAGTATTTTTTTGAGTAAGTGCAACTGGAACTGCAATAACCATTAGCGGTCTATATCCAGCTGGCAATGTGGCAATAGTTGCCCATCCTCCTTGTCCTATTGTTATATCCGCACTATAATTAACATTAAGTTCTACGTTATTTCCAATTTTTCTATAAATGATTTCATCTTTTAAAAAATGTATAAAGCTCGATGTATTGGGTAATAGTTGGTTTATTTTTTTATTTGCTTTTTGTACTTTTTCTTTTAGGAATTGCAT
>CANRCJ010000039.1 GCA_947629105.1 uncultured Clostridia bacterium
CCATGCCCCTTTTTAAGATTTTTTCGTTTCTTGAACTTATTATAGGCTCTTCATGTATTTCTAGTCCTACTCCATGTCCTAAGGCATGTATAAGTTCATAACCATTTATTTTAAAATCTCCATCCACAATTCTTGATAATGTTTTTATACTTGCTCCATCCTTCATTTCATCTAAGACCATCTCTTGATTTTTTAAGACTAGATCATACACTTTTCTTATATACCCTTGGGCAAAATCAACAAATATTGTCCTTGTCATGTCTGAACAATACCCCTTATATTTGCATCCCATATCTATTGTAATCACATCTCCGTGATTCTATTTTTCTCTCTGATGGTACAGCATGAGGAATGGCTGAATTCTCTCCAGATGCAATAATTATATCAAAACTTGTGCCAGATGCACCATTTTGCTTGAAATATTTTTCCACTTCATCTGCTATTTGTCTTTCTGTCATTCCCTTTTTTATAAATTTCAAAAGATATGAAAAGCAGTTATCTGTAATTTCACATGCTTTTCTAATACACTCAATTTCTTCTTCATCTTTTATTTGCCTTTGCTTTTCAACTATCTTTTCTGTCTCTACTAATGCATTTATTTTATATTTGTGCATGAATTCTTTATATTGTGCATAAGTTACATAATTTTCTTCAAATCCAACATTTTCACAAAACATAAAATAATTCTCATAATCTTCTAAAGATATATTTCGGCTATTTGTAACAATTATCTCGTCATCTATTGTAAGTGTTCTTTTCACATCTTCTATATATCTATCATCTGTTATGTATATGTTTTCTCTTAATGTTAATAGTAAAATTCCTTCTGCCTCAATGTTTGTTAAATACTTTATATTTATTGGATTAGATATAATCATTCCTTGTATATTTTGAGATTTTAAATTATTTCTTATCCATCTTAGTCTCTCGTTCATATTTTTCCCCCTTATCTTGTGAATTTTTAAATCACCTAAGGTTTATACATTCCTAATGTAAATATTTTAGCTAAGGCAATAAATATATATCCAAATGGTACTATCATGCTTATGAAACAAGCAACTACTATAAATGGACCAAATGGTATGTATTCGCTTCTCTTTTTTATCTTTGTTACAAGTAAAAATACACTTACTATAG
The DNA here is from genome assembly GCA_947629105.1 of uncultured Clostridia bacterium. Taxonomy (GTDB): domain Bacteria; phylum Bacillota; class Clostridia; order TANB77; family CAG-508; genus JAAWPK01. The sequence continues at coordinate 1,138 of CANRCJ010000039.1, forward strand.
CTGCAAAAAGAAATGCCATTAACATTATTGTTATAATGTTGGTAATTCCAAAATATAGTCCAAGGGCTGCCATAAATTTGACATCTCCAAATCCCATTGCTTCTTTTCCTGCAACAAGTCCACCTATAAGAGTTATTATTAAGAACACTCCTCCTCCAAGAAGCATTCCAACTATTGCATTTGTCATAAGGTTTACACTATATAAACCTGATAAGAATGCAAATACAAGTCCCACTTCAAATATAGTTAAGTTGAGCCTATTTGGTATTATTTGGTGCTTATAATCTATCACAAATGCAGATATTAGCATAGGTGTTAATATTGTATATTTTATTAATTGAATATTGTTTAAAAATTCATTTTTTATTTGTGTTAGACTAAGTATTGCAAGATATATTATTATATTTATAATCATTAAAATATAATTTGGTTTAAATTCTTTAAAAAAGTCTGTTGAAATCACCTTTTTATGTTCAGGCATTCTCTTTATGCACCACGAAGCAATTTGTCCTGATATAGCACCTAAAACGCAATATAATACATAATACAATATATGTATATTATTAAGGTACATTTTTACTTTCCTCCGTTCTTCTTTAGATATCTTTTTACTATTAGATTTTCTAATGGTCTTTTTACCTTAGTCATAAATATGTCTCTTTTATCTATTGGTTTTGTGAGTATTGAATACATGCTAGAAAATCTTGCACCTAGTACATCTGTAAATATCTGGTCACCAACAACTGCTATCTCTTTAGGGTTCTCTATTCCTAATATCTTTTGTACTTTCATAAAATTACCCCTTAATGGCTTTTTTGCAAAATTCATATATGGTATATTAAGCTCTTTAGAAACTTTTTGGACTTTTTCTTCCTTATTGGTATTTGATAGAATATAAAATTTTATGCCTTCTTTTTTTAAGTTTTCACACCATAAACTTGTTCCTTCTAGTAATTCTTTATCGAAATTTATTAGTGTATTATCTACATCTAAAATTAAAGCTTTTATATCATTTTTTCTTAAGAAATCTATTGTTATTTCTTTAACATTATTTAAATATTTGTCAGGGTATACTAGCATAATTTTTACTCCTTGTATTTTTCATTATCATTCTATCAAATACCTAGTATTTTTGTCAAACTATATTTACAAACATATTTCTTTATTATATAATTTCTTATATTAATTCACTAATGATATGGAGGATTATATGGAATTAACTGAAGAAAAAATAATTGAAGCAAAAAAATATAATTCTAAACTTTACCCAATATACAAATTATTTGGTTGGGATTTATTATTTTATTATTCTATAAATTTCCTATTCCTAACACAGGCTAAAAATCTTACAGCATCTAATGTTCTTTTAACTGACTCGTTTTACACAATTTTCAAGTTGATATTCCAAATACCTTGTGTCAATATTGTAGAACTCTTCGGTAAAAGAAAAAGCATGATTATAGGGAATGCATTTGTAATGCTAAGTATTGCTATGCTTCTTCTTGTTAAAAACCTTTCTCATGTTATATTTTCAAATGCTTTAATGGGATTTGGATATTCTTTAAAGACAGTTTGCGAATCATCTTTTTTAAGTGATTGTGTTGACAATAAAGAACATTCTAGAAGCGTATTTGCAAGTATTGATGGAAAAGGCTCGGCATACTGGTACTATTTTGATGCAATAGCAGCAATATGTTGTGGTTTCTTATTTGTATTTAATAATTATCTTCCAATAATATGTTGTCTTATATGCTGTATTATTGCTTGCATACTTTCTTCTAAATTCTTACCTTATGAAACTAACTTTTCTATTAGCAAATTAGAAGGAACCGGCAGCTTTAAGGTATATTTTAAAGATTTAAAAATAGCATTTAAGAATATATTTAATTCAAATAGGCTTAAAGCATTGCTATTATTTTCAGGAATATTTTCTGCTCTTCTAATAGTACGTTCTACTTTAGCAAGTAGCTTATTTACTGAAATTGGTTTAAAAGAAGAATATTTTGGAATTGTATTTGCTTTATTAACATTTATGTCGGGTATTTCATCTAAGCACCAAAACTTTTTTCATAAAAAATATAAGAATAAAGTATTAACATATTTTTCACTTACATTCTCTATTTCTATGATAGTTATAGGTATAACTGCAATTACTGTTAAATCAGCTACTTTTGCTATAATAATAATTATTATTTCATATATGGCACAATATATAATAAAAGGTGCTTATTATACATTACAAAAAAGGTATTTGAATAGTTTTTCTTCTTCAACAATGTCGCCTAAAATATATTCTGCAAATACGCTTGTTGAAAGCATCTTTAGTACATTAATGTATTGGATATGTTCATTTATGATAAATTATCTAAGTACAGCTTATGTTTTAGCTATACTTGGATGTATTTTCACAATAGTATTTATATTTATTCTAGATTACATGAAAACTCGAATAGGTTTAAAACCTGAGGAATACAAAAAATCAGATATATATTTTACAGAAGTACATTAATAAATTTTTCAGATAATAAAAAAATAACCTTCAAAGGCGATCGTTCCTTTAAAGGTTATTTTCTTATATATATCTAACTAATTATATATAAATTAATTATTAACTAAATCTTTTAATGCTTTTCCAGCTTTGAATACTGGTGCTTTTGATGCAGGTATTTTGATTTCTTCTTTAGTTTGTGGATTTCTTCCTTTTCTAGCTGCTCTTTTTCTTACTTCAAAAGATCCGAATCCAACTAATTGTACTTTATCTCCCTTTACTAATGCTTCTGAAATTACTTCTGTCATAGCATTTAAAGAAGCTTCTGCACTTTTTTTAGTTGTACCTGTTTTGGCAGCTATAGCTGCGATTAAATCAGATTTGTTCATTTACATTACCTCCTATAAAGATTCGATTATGTAGATTGTGATTATCTACAATATGATTATTCGTCAAAATTCTCTAAAATCCTTCTTTTTTTATTTCATTTTTTTGATTTTTTCTTACAGTCAAGTTGGTTTTAAATCTTTTTGACTTTTTGTATAGTTTACCTTATTTTCTCTTTTTTATATATACCAAGCTTTTCAAGCATTTTTAATAATTTTGTTCCATAAGGAATCATTAGCATTTCTTCTCTTGAAAAAATCTTTAAGGCAATTATACTTATGAAATATAAAGCCACAGCAAAAATTAAAGAAATTAATGTTGCGATTTTTCCAGATATACTTGCCCCAATTAAAATTATATATAAGCTATATGAGCATAAACACATTATAGCTGTTGCAAGTACTGGCTTTACTACATATTTTAATGGCTTGATATCTAATTTAATAGTCTTTATCAAAATATAATAACTTATTACAAATACTACGAAATTATTAACTATTGATCCTATTGCTGCACCATTTACACCTATGCTAGGTATAGCATTAAGTATTAATTTTATAACTAGACCAATAAATGATGAAATTGCTGGTACCATAATTTTCCCAAGTCCCTGTAATGCTCCATTAATAGTCTGTGCAAGTACTGAAAATATTATTGTTAGAGCACTTATTTGAAGTAGCAAGCTTCCCGAAGGTGCATTTGGGAATATCAAATTAATTATCGGCTGTGCAAATACTACCATACCAAATGTACAAGGTAAACCTATTATCATTGTAACCAATAATGATAAAGATATTCTTTTTGATGCACTTTCATGCTCATTTTTTGCAATTGCTGCTGAAATTGTAGGTACAAGAGCTGTTGCAAATGCTATATTAAATGATAGTGGAAGTGTAATAAGTGTGTCTACTTTGCCACTTAGTATCCCATATTGTATTTTTGCTTCACTTTCTGATAAGAATTTTTTTAACCCTCTAACAACTGTTATAGAATCTATGTTTTTATTTAGTGTAGACATTATAGCACTAAGTGTTATTGGTATTGATACAAACAATATGTTTTTAACTACTTTAAGTGCTTTTTCAGGTTTATATTCCTTGTTTGTCTTAACTTGTTCATTTCTTTTGTAAATTTTATAATAAAGTGCAAGATATCCAAAGCTTAAAAGTACTGATAATGTTGTTGCAAGATTTGCTCCTGCTGCCATTATTGTTACATTTTTTCCATACATTAATACAATAATTTCTACTACTGCAATAGTTAGTACAGTTTTAAAAATCTGCTCTAATGTCTGAGCTTTTGCTGTTGCTGATATTCTATCTTTTCCATTAAAATATCCTCTCATAACAGATGCTATTGTTACAAAGAATATTGCTGGAGATAATGCTACAAGTGTAAGTTCTGATTCTGGTATTTGTAATATCACATTTGCTATGTAACCTGCTCCTAAAAGTAATATTAGTGTTCCAATTAACCCTATTACTCCAAACGTCATAAGTGCTATTTTAAACACTCTATGAGCACCCTTTTCGTCTCCTACTGCTACCCTTTCTGATACAAGCTTTGAAATTGCATTGGGCACACCTATTGAAGATATAGTTAGCAATAGAGCGTATATTTGATACCCTCCACTATATATAGCATTCCCTTCATCTCCAAATCCATCTCTATTTGTAAGATATACTCTATATACAAATCCTAAAAGCTTTATTAATACTTGTGATACCATAAGTATCAATACACTTTTCATAAAGCCTTCTGATTTTTTTGTTTTCTCTTCTCGCTTAGATTGCATTGTTTCCTTCTTTCTTTTATTAATTAATATTCTTTTATTTTATTTATATACTATATCATAAAGTTATTTTTTAAGCAATAAATATTTATAAATAACTAACGTCCTTTAAATCCATTTTAATTTTAAGAGTAAATGCCCATAAAATAAGCATATGCCAAGGTATTATATCCTCAGCATATGCTCTTTTTATAAGCTTTTTGTTCTCTAACTACTAATGACTATTGCTTTACTAACAGCTGTTTCTTAGAATGTTCCTATCCTCCAAATCCTTCCATTTTCCATCTTGATCCAATCAACCATTCTCTCGTCGCCTTCTACTACTTGATGACAAGTAATCTCAATTCTTATGGCAGTCTCCTTAAGAGTAGGTACCAAGCCATATATTCCGTCAAGAATTTCTGAACATGTAACTCCCTTTTTGAGTGTCATCAGATAAGATTCAATCTTGTAATCGCTAAGAGGCCACTTTGTGGATGCCTTTTCCTTAATGCCTACGACAATTTTAGAAAATGTCACATCCTGAAACACTCTGTACGTAGCCTCATCATAGTAATAGTTCCTCAGTTCTCTGAAAATGTTGTCCTTGTCTTTGAGTATCTTCGAGTCTAAATGCGCGCTTATGGTAGTTTCTCCATTAGCATTATTCTTGTTTATTGTGTACTTTCTTTCTTGCTGTCCCTCATTTTCACTTACCAATAGAATTGCATCTTTTGCGTCGCTGTCTGGAAACTTTAGGGTGATTTCAAACTCTCCCTGAGATTGTGTCTGGCACTTGAAAGTTCTGTCATATAAACCTGTTAGCATAATGGGTTTATATACATTTACTGATTTTAAGAGACTTGCGAAATCACTCAGCTGCCAGCCTTGTGACTTTAGCCAATCTTCGACGAATTTCCGAAGTTCAAAAGAGTCAATTTGTAACTCTTTCTCATCCGGACTTTTTCGTCCAATTGACACCACCTTAGTTAGATTTTTAAAGCTCAAATTCTTTACCTCCTTAGTAATTACTAATATGAAGTTTTATGTAATTGTACTTATTATTTCTCCTAGTACAAGGATTTAATCTTTTATATTATACCATATTTTTACATAGTTTTCAAGTATTTGTCTCTATTTTATGTTTACTAAATATCATATTTAGCTCTTCTTTTGATTTAGCTTTTAAATTATATTCTTTATAACTACTTAGACTATTATATCTTTTCATAAAGTGCAGTAGCATTTTTTCTTTACTTTCTTCGCTTTTTATATTATTATTATAAACTTGTTCTAATGTATATTTAATCAAGTATAATGTTGATCTAAGTAAAGCAAATTCCTTATATAATTTAACATCTTCTAACAAACTTTCCGCATTTCCTTTATATTTTTCTCTTATCTTTTTAATAAAATATTCCTCATCACTTTTAGTGTATTTCATTTGATATATATGGAACGCTATATCATAAGCAATATCTCCCATACATGCCTGTTCCCAGTCAATATATACTACTTCATTATTATTTATCACTACATTTTTCTTGTTTCTATCTCCATGTATAACTGACATTTTTCTGTTATTATCAATCTTATAACTCTTATTATACAACGGTTTCATTATGTCCTTGTTAATATTAAAATTTTTATATAGCTCACTTAGTTCATCATAATAAGTCAAAAAAACTTTTTCCGTATTTTGGCACTGGAATTGAAAAAATGATTTATTATCTTTCCATTTAGAATATTGTTGTAGCTCTTCATCTTGTAGATTTGACATATAGCATATTTGGTCTACAATTTGGTCTATAAAGTTTTTGTCCATATCTGTATAATCTTCATATACGTCTGATAATACGTCTCCTGAAATGTATTCTTGAATATTACATTCATCATCTTTATATACAAGTTTTGGAACCTGTATATCGTACTTTTGCAATATTTCTATAACTTTGCTTTCAGGAATTAAGCAATAATATTCTTGCGTGACACCGCATTTTCTTGCATAACGAATTACATACTTTTTGCCGTCTTCTTCAATTATTTTGCAGTGTTTGCTCCATGTATCAAGTACTGCCATGTTTTTTCTCCTTGTTATGTTTTTATAGATAACATATTAACACAAAAGCAAATAATTAGCAAGGCTAACTATTTGCTTTTATTTATTCTTTTTATGCCAGTAATAAACACCTATTTTTGTGCGGTTTTTGGGCTATATAAATGTCTCCACGCTCCAGTATCAGTTACATATCCATGTGTCATGTCATAGTTATATAATTTTTTTACTTCTTCTGGTACATAGCTATTGTTATACCATTCTTTAAATTCATCTTCTGTCATAACATCCATGTCCTTGTTCCATATTTCTCTTGTTTTTCCTTTTTTATCTTTAATGTAAATTCTTTTTATATTCTCATTTTCGGATAAATTGAAGTGTGCATATGTACCGCTAAAGAACCTTGCCGGATTAGAGTCCCAAAGTGGAAAAATACTAATAATATGTTTTGCAACTATTCTAACATATATTTCTTCACCAAGATACCCATATTCTATATCTTCTATTTCTTTGTCTTTGTCCTTTTCGGAATATAAGAAGACATTCAACGTATTATTTCCATAAGCATCACGTCTTTGATACATATATTCAACATTAAAATTGTCAATGTCGACATAATAATCCATATAATAAAAGTATATTTGAAAAACAATTCCTAATAAATAAATCGAAAACATTATACATAAAGCTAATAAAATTGCAAAAATAACTATTCTTATTTTATTTCTTTTTTTATATTTCTTCAAAAAATCAATTTGTTCATCTTGTCCTTCAGTTAAATCAGCATTAACCTCTTTGCTCATATTTTGTAATGTTAGGCAACATTTTTTGCATGTTAGTAGGTGTTTTTCTACAAATTTGTTAGTTGCTTCACTTGATATTTTGTCAACATAACTTGGTAATAAATCTTGAATAACATCACAATCTACATTTTTCATATAATATCCTCCTTACTTAATTTTTGCTTTCCTCTAAAGAATGTAACTCTTGCCCAATTCTCAGATTTATTAAGTATCTTTCCAATTTCTTTAAAACTGAGTTCTCCTGTTAACCTTAAATACATTACTTCTCTAGTATTTGCATCTAGTTTTTGAAGGGCTTTATATAGCTTCATTTTATTATCTGTTTTTATGTACTCTTCTTCTACTTGTTTCTTATCTGCAAGCTCTAGTTCATCAATAGATATCATATTGTATGAACCGTTTTTCCTTGTCTTTTTATACAAGATTTTCTTTGCTATCGAACAAAGCCACACAGAGATTTCACAATCTCCTCGAAATTTGTTTATTTGATCTATTGCCACAACAAAAGTCTCTTGCATAATTTCTTCAGATAATTCTTTATCTCTCGTGATAAAAAAGATATAGTTTTTTATTAAGTTAGCATATTTAACATATATTTTCTCAATATCTTCCATTTATTTTACCCTTCTATAAATATAGTGTCAAATTATCTCGTTTTCGTTACAAATTATTTAAAAAACATTGTCTAAACTAATTAGGCAATGTTTCTAAATTCTTTTCATAAAAAAAAAGAAGAAACCTTAAATTTCTTCCTCTTTTGGTGCAGCTGATCGGAATCGAACCGATACGGGAGTTAAGTCCCGCAGGATTTTAAGTCCTGTGCGTCTGCCAGTTCCGCCACAGCTGCATTTAACTGACAAAGGTTATTATACTATATTTTTCTTTAAAATGTCAACAGTTTATATAAAATTTTTAAATCTTTTATGAAAGAAATGTGATAATGTCTTAAGTAATGAAATGAGAAAATGTCCCAACTAAAAAATATAT
>CANRCJ010000040.1 GCA_947629105.1 uncultured Clostridia bacterium
GTCTCCCTCTAGGATACTTCTGTCCATGAAAGCTCCTGGGTCTCCTTCATCAGCATTGCATACTACATACTTTTGCTCTCCTTTTGCCATTTTTGTAAATTCCCACTTTTTACCTGTTGGGAAACCTGCTCCTCCACGTCCTCTTAATCCTGATTTCGTTACTTCTTCAATTACTTCATCTTGTGACATATTTAAAAGTACTTTTTCTAATGCTTTATATCCATCAAAAGCTATGTATTCATCTATATTTTCTGGGTCAATCTTTCCGCAGTTTTTAAGTGCAATTCTCTTTTGCTTTTTATAGAAACTAAGGTCATCTAATTTTTTTACAAGTGTTCCATCTACATCTTTGCAAAGTAATCTATCTACTAATTTTCCTTCTATTAAGTGTGTGTTTATTATTTCTTCGCAGTCGTCTACTTTTACCATTGCATAAAATGTATCTTCTGGTCTAATTATAACTATTGGACCTTTTGCGCATAGTCCAAAGCATCCTGTCTGTATTACTTTAACATTATCTAAACCTTTTTCTTTTACAAGTTCTCTAAACCTTTTTATAATATCTTCAGACTTTGATGACGTACAGCCTGTACCACGACATACAAGTATGTGTTTTTCATGGCAATCAGCTTTTAGATTAACTCTTAAGTCTAGTTCTTTTCTTTTTTCTTCTCTTATTTTTTTTATTTCTTCTAAAGACTTCATTATTATATACCTCCTCTTTGCCAAATTTTATTAGATATATTTTAGTTATTAATTTCTTTAGTTTGACATTTATTCTTTTTTCATATACTCGTCTAAAACCTGATCAAGTTTTTGTACTGTTGCCTTGCCATATACCTCTCCGATTTATTGTAAATACAGGGGCTAATCCACATGCTCCTATACATCTTGTTTCCTCTATTGAAAACTTTCCGGTCTGGTGTAGTCTCTCCTACATCAATCTTTAATCTTTCTTTTACTCTTTCTAGTATTTTTTCTGAACCTTTAACATAGCATGCTGTACCTAGGCATACTGCAATATTATATTTTCCCTTTGGTTTTAATGTAAATCTTGAATAAAATGTTACAACTCCATATACCTCGGCTAGTGGAATATTTAGATATTCTGCAACTCTCATTTGTGCTGATGTTGGTATGTATCCATAATGCTCTTGTACTTCATTTAATATTTGTATTAAATTGTCTTTATCTTGTTTATACACTTCTAGTATCTTCTCTAATTCTTCATCTTTTTCGCAGTTTCCACATTTACAATTTTCCATAATTTCACCCCTACTTGATATATTTATATCCACATTATATCAAAATAGAACTTTTAACACAATACTATTGATTAACAAAAATGTCGAATTTTAGAAATAAAAAAATCTTGTTCTTTTTATCTAAAATATTTTTAAATATTTCATATATATAATGTAAGCTTTTGTAAAAAATTTTTTTAATTTTATTTATTATATTTTATAATCTTCTTTATATAAGCAAGTTATAATGGGTGCATATTTATTTATTTTTGTATTGTACAATAGTTATAGGAGGACTAAAAAATGGATAAACTAAAAATACCTAGAAATCATACTGGAATAAGTAAAACTTTACGTTTGCCTGAGAACATTGTTGATGATGTTCAAAATTTAGCAAACTTAAAAAACATATCTTTTAATAGAACAATTTCTGCACTACTAGAATTTGCTTTAGAAAACTTAGATGATGAGGACAAGAAAAAAATAGATAATCATGTTGCTTCTTAAATTTTATAAAACAAATAAAGACCAAAGTATTTCTATATACTTTGGCTTTATTTTTATTGTATTAAAATTATTGTGAATCTTTTTTATTTTTCTCAATTTTCAAAATATTAAATGAAGAATTCTTCAAACTCTCTTTGTGAGATAGTTTCTTTTTCTAATAATCTTTGTGCAACAGCATCTAGCTTGTCTCTATTTGCATTTAATATTTGAACTGCTCTAGAATATGCAGTATCAATTAATCTTTTAATTTCTTTGCCAACTTCATCTTGTATTTCATTTCCATAGAATTCAAGTTCTCTTACATCATCTACTTTTAATGATATTGGGCCTATTTTTTCACTCATTCCATATACCATTATCATATCTCTTGCAAGTTTTGTTGCAACTTCTAAGTCATTGCTTGCACCTGTCGATATATCATCTAATGCAACTTGCTCAGCGACTCTTCCTCCAAGCAAAGCTATTAATTTTTCTTCCATTTCTGTTTTAGAAATGTAAAATTTATCTTCATCAGTTTTGTACATTGTGTATCCACCAGCAACACCTCTTGGTATTATAGATATTTCTTTAACATCAAAACTTGTTTCTAAATATCTACTTACTATTGCATGTCCTGCTTCGTGATAGGCTGTTAGTTTTTTATCTTTATCTGATATTACTCTACTTGTTTTTTGAAGTCCAACTGTTACTTTCTTAACCGCATCTTCTATATCTTGTCTTTGAATCTCTTCATGCTTATTAACTGTCGCGATTATTGCAGCTTCATTAAGTACATTTGAAAGCTCTGCTCCAGTAAAACCTGCTGTGTCTTCTGCAATATCTTTTAAATCTATATCTTTTGATAATTTCTTTTCTTTACTATATATTTTAAGAATTTCTTCTCTTCCTCTAACATCTGGTGGAGCAATAGTTATTTGTCTATCAAATCTTCCGAGGTCTAAGCAATGCTTTATCTAGCATTTCAGGCCTATTAGTTGCAGCAAGAACAATTATTGTGTCATTGGTTTCAAATCCGTCCATTTCAACTAATAATTGATTTAATGTTTGGTTGTTCTCAGACTCTGCGCCACTTGCGCTTGTTCTTCTTGAGCCTATTGCATCAATCTCATCTATGAATATTATACATGGTGCAAGTTTTTTTGCCTTTTCAAATAACTTTCTAACACGTGATGCTCCAAGTCCTGCAAACATTTCAATAAATTCAGAGCCACTCATAGATATAAATGGTACTTTTGCTTCTCCTGCTATGGCTTTTGCCATAAGTGTTTTTCCTGTTCCAGGTTTTCCACAAAGAAGTATTCCTTTTGGTATTTTTGCTCCCATTTTTTGGAATCTCTCAGGTTCTTTTAGGAAATTAACAACTTCAATCATTTCCTGTTTTTCTTCCTCAAGACCTGCAACATCATCAAATGTTATATTACATTTATTCTCTACTCCATCATAAATTTTGCCTTTATCTCCTAAACCTTGCATTTTAAATACAAGTATTACAACTGTTAGCATAAGTGCTGTTGAAATTATTGAAAGCAAATTATTGCTCAATATTGAAAGAAAACCTTTTGATACTGTTTTTAGTTCTATATCATTTCCTTTTTCTTTTAAGCTTTGAATATATTCTACAAAAACTTGTGTATTTGGAATTATTATTTTTTCTGTGTCTTCATCATTCTCTCTTTCTTTGTATGTTACTTTAAGTGTCGTACTTCCAACTGTCATTTCAATTTTTTCTACTTTATTGTCACTTATATCTTTTACTAGCTGTGTATATGCTATCTCTTCCTCTTCTTTATTGTTTTGTTTTAGAAAATATATTGAGAGTGTGGCAACTACTGCTATTATAACTATTGCACCTGCAATTATTAAATAATTCATATTCTTGTTAGGTTTCTTATTTTCCTTCTTCACTATAATCTATCCTTTCTTTATGCATTAGAGCCTTCTGGCTCTTCACCTTGCTCACCTTTTTCTTTTTTCTCTTCTTGTTCTTTATCTTCTTTTTTAGGCTTTTGTTTGTCTACTTCTTTTTCTTCTTCCTCTTCTTGTTCTTCTGGCTTTTGTTGCTGTATTTGTTCAAGTCTAATTAGCTCTATCTTTTGATTTATTATTTCTGTTTTAATCATTAAGATTGCAACGGCTACATAAATATATGATATTGTTGTATACATCCATTGGAAATATTCTATAGTAAATCCTGTTAATGTATTTACTATAATATATATTAAATTAAGTATTATTGGTAACGTTAAAGCGTGCAATCCTATATTATATGTTGCTTTAAATCTTAATTTCATTCTCATTATTCTTGCAAATAGGTATCCTAAAGCACCAAGTATTAGTCCATCCATTAGGTTTGAAATAAAGTATATTATAAACATGTATATAAATACCGTTATGGCAAATAAAACATATCCGTATGTCATATTTTTTCCAGATAATAGTTCCATAAATTCAGCTTTGCTTGATAAATTTGTATCAAATAAGCTTGAATAATATATGCTTTCTTCTTGTCCTAAAGAACTGCTTGAAATAAAGATTCTATCAGATAATACTATCATTCCTGTATCATATAACTTTATTTTTTCCTTAAGTTCTTCTACATTTACATCATCAGATGTATTAATTATTATTATAGGAACTATTGACTCCTCGTTTATTATTGTTAGATCCTCACTATTTGTAGAAACTTCAAGTTTTCCATTTTCTAATTTTATATCTTCTATATTTTCATTTATATAATCTTTTGCACCTTCTACTATTGTATAGAATTTATATGTATAAGTTAAAGATATAAAAGTTGTAAATATTAGAGTAAGTAATAAAATATATATAATTGCCTTTGATACTTTATCAGCTGCAAATTGTTCATATTTTTCAAAATCTCTAACACTTATCCATAATTTTTTAAAGAAGTTTGTTTTTTCTTCCATTTGAACCTTCCTCTCTACTACTTTACAAATAGAAAAAGCCTATGCTTTTTCTATTTGTATTCCTTCTTTAGCATCTTTAATAATATATCCTTTTTCTCTTATAATATCCCTTATTTTATCTGATAATTCGAAGTTTTTATTTTCTCTTGCTATTTTTCTTTCTTCTATAAGTTTCTGTATTTCTTCTGGTATTTCTATTTTTTCTCCAAATTCTTCATCAATTTTAAGTCCTAATACTTCATCAAATTTAAGAAGCAAATTTGCTAAATTCTTTGATTTTTTAGGGAATCTTACCACATCCCATACAATACTCATTGCACTTGGCATATTTAAGTCGTCATTTATTGCAATATGGAATTTTTCTTCAAAATCATCTATAACTTTTGAGTCTACTATGTCTTTTCCTTCAAGATGTTTTTTATATCCTTCTTTTAATCTTATAAGTGAAGTATTACTTGAAATTGCTCCTTCAAATGTGAAGTTTAATTTGTTTCTGTAATGTGATGTAAAGCAAAATAATTTATATGCTAAAGGATCTATTCCTTTTTGTTTTAGGTCATCTATTGTATAAATATTTCCTAAGCTTTTTGACATTTTGCCACCATCAATTTGTAAAAAGTTACAGTGCATCCAAAATCTTGCAGGGATTTTTCCACATCTTCCTTTGTTTTGTGCAATTTCATTTTCGTGGTGTGTAGGAATATGGTCTATTCCGCCTGTATGAATGTCAAATTCTTCTCCCAAATATTTATTGCTCATTGCTGAACATTCTATGTGCCACCCTGGATAGCAAAGCCCCCATGGGCTATCCCATTTCATCAAATGTTTTTCAGGTGCCTTTATCCATAATGCAAAATCTTCTGGATTTCTTTTTTCTGTATCTACTTCAACTCTTGCTCCTGCAATTTGTTCATCTACTTTTCTGTCTGATAATACTGGATATTTATCTAGTTTAGATATATCAAAATATATCCCTTTTGAGGTTTCATATCCATATCCATTATTAACAATATCAGATACAAATTTAATCATCTCTTGTATATGATCCGTAGCTTTGCAAATAATTTCAGGCTCATCTATATTAAGTCTTTTCATGTCTCTTAAAAAAACATCTGTATAATATTTTGCTATCTCATAAGGATCTTTATTTTCTTTCCTTGCAGCTTTTGCAATTTTATCTTCTCCCTCATCTGCATCCGACTCTAGGTGACCGACGTCTGTTATATTCATTACATGTTTTAACTTATATCCATTGTATTTTAGTACTCTTCTTAAAGTATCCATAAATACATAAGATCTAAAGTTACCTATGTGTGCGAAACTATATACTGTTGGTCCGCATGAGTAAATTCTAACTGTTTCTGAGATGGGAGTAAAAACTTCTTTTTCTCTTGTAAGTGTGTTATATAATTTTAGCTCCAACTATCAAATTGCCTCCATTTCTATACATACATATTAATTTTCTTATGTTTAATTTTTTGTGTTATTCTTATTCGTTGTATTTGTTGTTTTATTTTGGTCTTTTCCACCAGCAGTATTCGTATTTCCTGTTGTATTTCCTTTGCCTGTGGTATTAGTATTTCCAGCCGTATTGGTGTTTCCGCCATTTCCTGTTGTATTCGTGTTTCCTGCTGTATTTGTATTACCACCATTACCTGCTGTATTGGTATTTCCTACGGTATTTGTGTCTCCAACCGTATTTGTATCAGGCTTATCAACTACACCTGCTTTACATGTATCACAGCTTTCTGTTGGAAGCATATATTTTGCATCTGCAGCTGATTTCCATGATGTATCTTTGTCACTATTTTCTCTTGTTATAAATATTTTTTCTGTAGTATCCTTGCAATTTTCTGTAGCAACTTTTCCTGTTACATTGCATATATTTGCTTTTACATGAACATTACAGCTTTCTGTTGGTTTTGTTCCCTTTAGGAAATACTCAGTATATGCTCTATTTCCTTCTCCATGTCCTGCTTTACATAAATCTGTTGCAAGTAATCCTGAATCTTTGCATATTACAGCAGTCTCTAAACCTCCTGGCATATCAAAATCTTTTGATTCAAGTCCTGAATGTATTTTGTTCATA
The DNA here is from genome assembly GCA_947629105.1 of uncultured Clostridia bacterium. GTDB lineage: Bacteria > Bacillota > Clostridia > TANB77 > CAG-508 > JAAWPK01. The sequence goes on from CANRCJ010000040.1 coordinate 6,768, forward strand.
ACTGCTCCCCAGAGTCTTGCAGCTGTTCCGCTTCCTCCTTTTGGCTGTCCGTCTTTTTCATTATCATATCCCATCCAAACTGCTCCTGCATAATATGGAGTAAATCCACAAAACCAAACTGCAGTTTTGTTACTTGTTGTTCCTGTTTTTCCAGCTGTTGCTTGATTTTTAACTTTTGCTCCTGTTGCTGTTGCTCCAGCTCCTCCTGAGCCTGTTACTGGTCCTTCTAGTATACTTTGTAATAGCCATGCTGTTTGCTCTGATAATACTCTTCTTGTTTCTTGTTCCGTTTCCATTACTATATTTCCATCTTGGTCTGTAACTTTAGTGTAAAATGTTGGTTCTATGTATGTACCATCATTTGCAATAGTTGCATAAGCCGCAGCCATTTGAAGTACTGTTGGTCCATGTGTCATTCCTCCAAGTGCTAAGGCTAATCCATCATTTTGTTCAGTTTCTGTATTTAGTCCGAATTTTTCCAAGTATTCAAGTGATTTTTTTACTGTAAGATTTTTCATCATTTTTACTTCTGGTATATTTCTTGATGCAGTAATTATTTCTCTAATATCTATTAGTCCTCTATATGTTCCGTCATCATTATGTGGTTTATAATTTCCAAATGAGACTGGAGAATCATCTACAACTGTTCCAGCTGTAATTATTCTTTCTTCAAGACTTGGTCCAACAACTGCAAGAGGCTTTATTGAAGAACCAGGACTGTGGAATAAAGTTGCTATTCTATCTTTTTCCCATGCACCAGTCTTTTCCCCATATCCATTTGTTCCTGCAACAACATATCCTGTTTTATGGTCTATTATTGCAATAGCAGATTCTTCTCTAACTTCTTCTGTAAATGTTGACCCATCTTCTCTAGTTCTCTTTACAGTTTTATATTTACTAGTCCATTTTGAACTATTATTTATATATTCAGCATCTACCGCTTCTTGTATCTTAGGATCAAATGTTGTATAAATTTTGTATCCGTCACCAAATAAATGTAACTGTGCTTCTTCCAAAGACCAGTTATTCTTTTCCATCAAATCTTTTTCTATTTCTTTTACAGCAAGTTCTGAATGATATGATAATGAATTATTTCCGTGAAACTGTGCCTTGTTCGAATTTTATTCCTGCTTCAACTTCTGCTAAAGCATTATTGTATTCTTCCTCTGTAATTCTTCCGAGCTCATTCATTTTCTTTAGAACTGTTCTTACTCTCTTATTTATTTCTTCAGTTCTGTCTGTTTCTGTAAAAGGATTGTATTTATTTGGTGCATGTGTTATTCCTGCTATGTATGCTGCCTGAACTAAAGTTAAATCTTTAGCATTTTTATTAAAGTAAAATCTTGATGCCATTTGTACTCCATATATATTTTTAGCTCCTCCTCCAAGTGGAATAAGGTTTAAATATAGTTCAAGTACTTGATCTTTTGAAAGTATTCTTTCTACTTGGTATGCCCTAACTATTTCTTTTATTTTTCTAAGAGCACCTTCTATTGCAGAATCTTCGTCATCACCTGTTAGGTTCTTTACAAGTTGTTGTGTTAAAGTACTTCCTCCATATGAAGATTCTCCTTTATGTGTTATAAATGTAAGTAAAGCACCAGCAGTTCTTTTCCAGTCAACTCCATTATGTTCTTCGAATCTTTCATCTTCTATTGATATGAATGCTTGGAAAAGATATGGAGACATTTCATCTTTATTTATTATTTCCCTATTTTGCTGTCCTGTAAGTGTACCTAACTCATTTTCATCTTTATCATATATTGTTGAATTTAGGAAACTTATCTTAAGGTCCTTCTCATTCATTGCCCAGTCTCCCCAAATACATCTATAAAGCAAAGCTCCAAATACTCCTGCTCCTATAACCATTAAAAGTAAAAATGTTATAAGCATAATTTTAAGAAATAATTTTAGTCTTGGATGTTTTTTCTTTTTTCTTTTCTTTTTGCTTGGTTTGTATATTACTGTATCTTCGTTATTGATATTATCGTTCTTATCCTCGTATTTGTTTTTTTTCTTACTTTTATTCATTTATCTATCCTCCTCAGAGTATGTCTCTTATTTCAGATATAAATTATGACATTATTATTATAATACAAAAGTTTTAAAAGATAAAGCTTTTTTGCTAAAATATTATTATTAAGATTTAATTAACATCTACTTAAAGCCTTGCTATATGTTAAGTATAAAAAAGAAAAGCATATTTATATATCCTATATAAAGGTTATTATAAATCTGCTTTTTTTGTGATTTTAACTTGCATTATCTTTTCTTGTGTATTTTAATTTTGTTGCCATGCCCCCTCTTATATGTCTTTCTGCTTTGTTTTCATCTAATATTTTTCTTACCTCTATTGCTAGAACAGGGTTTATCTTAAGCAGTCTTTCGCTTACATCTTTATGTACTGATGTTACTTTCAAGAGCGGTATCTTTAATATCATTAAAATTAGTAATTACAGCAGGTGTAGAGCCTATTTCATTTAATAATTTTAATCTTACTTCAACATTTGAATCACTATCTACTTCAATAACATC
>CANRCJ010000041.1 GCA_947629105.1 uncultured Clostridia bacterium
GTGATGTTAACTTTGACTTCCTTTCCAGCTTCTCCTGATGCACTACTTACTGATAAGTTGTTTTTTAGTTCAGTTGTTGCTGCTTTGCTAGTATTTGCAAATACTAAGCTAACTAACATTAATAATGTAGCTAATACTAAAATTTTTTTCATGTTTGACTTCATTTAAATTTCCTCCCTTTTTAAATAAAATACTTATAATAATTTATCATAATCAAATAATTTTGTAAATATTTTTAAATAAATTTTTTAATTTTTATTAAAATGTTTTAATTTTACCTATATAGTATAGTAAGATTTGTCTTGCATCTTTTGCATTAACTTTTCCATCATGATTTACATCTGCTGCATTTTTTTGCTCATCTGTTAAAGTATTTTTTCCAATATATGCAAGTAGAACATTTCTAGCATCCTTTGCATTTACCTTTTCATCTCCATTTAAGTCACCTAAAGTTAGTTTTCCTTTAACTGCTAAAACAAAAGGAGATAGTTCATTCACTGTTACAGTTACTTTTCCATTTTTTGCAACTTTTTCAAAAGTATCATAACTGCCATTCTTCTTTTGATGAACAATGCAAATAGTTTTATCATTATAATCTGTTCCTACTTTGAAAGTTACATTTATCGGATTATTTATTTTTTTATTTTCCTCTACTGTTACCTCATAAGAACCTAGTATATTTAAGTACCCTTTATCTATTGCTTCAGCCTTAACGTTAAGATTATCTTTTTTTATTACATTTATGTTTATTCCTTCATCTAAGCCATCTACATATATATTATTTCCTACTGATACTCCATCTGCTTTTTTTATTATCAAATATTCTGGTTCTTTACCTGTCCATGTTTCACCCATTGAAGGGTCTGCCTCATAATATATCTTATAATAATATCCACTTATTTTTTCTAGTTTGTTGATTTTTTTAATAACAAAGAAATAGGTTCCTTGATAACCAGTTAACACAGATTTTGCATAGTCGGTAATAGATGTTTCATCATCTTTAATATTATCTGGCACGGTAATTATAGGTCTCCTATTAATACCAACATCTACTTCTCCACAAAGTTTATTATTTTTAAATACATAGACTCCACAAACAATATTATTTTCTAAAGCACCTGATGGCGAATTATACCATCGATTATTATAACATTTAACTGTATAATCGCTATTGTTTATTACTTCTTTTAGTGCTTCTTCACGTATTTTATCATCGTCAATTTCTTCTCCTAGGTTTACATAGATAGTTTTCCAATACTCTGAATTTTCATTTGTAAAACTATCGGTCAATCTTTTAAATTCTTCCTTATCTACTTCATTGTTTACATTTGAGTTACTATAAATTACATCAATAAGTTTATATGATGAAAGATAATTTGGTTTTTCGGGATCTGTACTAACTTGAACAGAGACCTTAGATATTGATAAATAACTTGTAGATACATATATTTTAATTCCCGTTGTATCTATTTGTTTTTCTTTCCATATCTTTTTTATTTGTTTTTCAACTTCTGCCTCTGTTTTTTCTCCGAAATCACTTTCTTTAAGATTAACACTTATCGTTTCAGGTAATACTGTAATCATATTGTCCAAATATTCTTTCGTTATTTCTGCTGCTTTTACATTAGTTGTACCAATTAATAATGTTATAAATAAAATTGTTATAATAGAAATTAATGTTTTTGTTATAGTTTTCATTTTTCCCTCCTTAGAATAAAATTTTTTTACTTATTACAACGTTTAAAAATCTTTTATGGTTCCAACATAATATTGTAAAATTTTTCTTGCGTCTTTTGCATTGACTTTTCCATCATTATTTACATCTGCTGCAAATAATTTATAGTCATCTAGCTTTGCTGTTCCAACATAATTACGAAGTGTTTCTCTTGCATCTTTTGCATTAACCTTTCCATCATCATTTACATCTCCTAATAGTTTTGTTGTAACGTTGTTCTTCTTTGCCCAAGATTCTGCATATGAATTTTTTGTTGTGTAAATTCTTGCATAGTTAATCTTTGAATCATCAAATGTACTATAATATCCAGACCAAAAAGCATCTTCTCCAATACTTGTAACACTAGCTGGTACCAACACACGTCTTAAATAATAGCAGTGTGCCAATGCTTCTTTTCCAATTGTTTTCATTGTATTTGGTAAAGTAACTTCAGTAAGATTTGAAAATCCTGTAAATTCCTTATCTGGAATGCTTGTTATCCCATTTTCTATAACAATTTTATTAACAAGCTCTTTAATTGGTTTCCATGCATTATCAGATCCACTATACACATACGAACCAGCTGTACTTGAAAGTGGTCCAATAAAATGTGCTTCTGGATCTACTGTAATTTTTCCACTTCCTGATATTGTAAGTGTTCCATCTTTGCTTAAATTCCAAGTTGCATTATCTCCTGCGACACGATATACTACTTTACTTAGTTTACCAGTGTTAGTATCTATTGTATAAAAGTCTACCATATTTTCATTTGATGCATAATATACTACTTTATTTCCTTTTACTATTGGCTTGCAATCAGAAAATGATGCACTTGCTGTATATTCTTTACCAATTTTATTTCCATTTTCATCAACAAATATATAATGTAACTTATGTATAGAAAGTGTATCATTATCTGTCATTTTCTGACTTTCTTCAAATTCTTGCCATGAAATCATAAATTTATTATCATTTATTTTTGTTATTTCAAGCCCTGTAAAAGCTTTTCCTTTGCTAGAATAATTTGTAAGCCATTTAACTTTAGTAGAACCTTCTGTAAAATTATTCATTGGTGTAACTGTAAGATATATATTATGAGGCAAAGATGAAGACCTTGCGCTATCATATTTTGATTGATCTATTGATGTTCCTATACACAATGCATTATTTTTTGATAATGCCATTCCATCAACACTTGCATAACATGCTACTGCCCATGCAGATGTTCTATGTCCTCCATAAGGTAATACTGAAATTTTTGTATAACTTTTTAAATTGTTTTTATCAAATTTAGTTAAGTCTGTACTTCTATTTCCCTCACTTTGCTCTAAAACGTATATGTTTTTATCATTTTTATCAATATATTGAGCAAATGAATGACCAAGATTACACTTTATTATTTTTCCTTTAAGAGTATTTTCATCCACTTCTATCATTAAAAATCCTTGGTGTCCTTGACCGAACACTATCATCAACATATCCTTCATGTCCTGTAACTATATAAAGTTTTCCATTTGCCTCTGTCATTTCTACACATCCTGCATCAAAAGGATATCTTACTTGTCCTCCGAACAATCCATTTTCCCCTGTTATTTTTGCTGAGCCAAGTTTTTTCCAGTTTTTGTCATATTTAATGACACGTATAACTTCTTTATTGTCGTTTTCTTCTGTATTATTTTGTCCTTCTACAACGTAATATGCGTCACTTCCTGCATAGAATCCACCATAGTAACCGCCATTGTTACTTAATTCTAATTTTATAGTCTTTTTTTGTAAGATTTTAAAATTGTCATCATAATATTCTACACCTATATTTTTATCTGTATTATCTAAAAATACTCTCATGTATCCTGAACTTAGAGCCACTAGTGATGAATATTTTTTTAAGCTTATTTGAATATTATTACAAGCTGTTGGTACTAAATTGCTACTTGCTGCAAAATTTTTGTTAGGTAATATTACTAATAGTATTGCTATTACTATACTTACAATTAATAAAATGCTTTTCTTTTTCATTTAAAAATTCCCCCAGTTTTATAATTGAATATATTTAAAAGTTTTTTATTGTTCCAACATAATATTGTAAAATTTTTCTTGCATCTTTTGCATTGACTCTTCCATCATTATTTACGTCTGCTGCAAATAATTTATAGTCATCTAATTTTGTTGTTCCAACGTAATGACGAAGTGTTTCTCTTGCATCTTTTGCATTAACCTTTCCATCATTATTTACATCTCCTAATAGTTTTGTTGTAATATTGTTCTTCTTTGCCCAAGACTCTGCATATGAATTTTTTGTTGTGTAAATTGTTTCATAGTGAAACTTTGAATAATCATATGTCCAATATCCAGCCCAAAATGCATCTTCTCCAATGCTTTTAACACTAGATGGTACTAGTATACGTCTTAATGCATCGCAACCACTAAATGCTTCTTTTCCAATTTTTTCCATAGTATTTGGTAAAACAACCTCGACAACATTTGTTAATCTTTCGAATTCACTATCTGGAATACTTGTTATGCCATTTTCTATAACTATTTTCCTTACTGACTCACGTACAGGTCTCCATGTATCAAAAAGTTCGAACTCACTTCTGCCACCAGTAGATGATATAGGAGATTTATTACTAGCATTTGGATTTGCAGTAATTGCTCCTTGTCCTGATATTGTAAGAGTTCCATTTTTATCTAAAGACCATGTTGCATTTTCTCCTGCTACACGATTTATAGATTTACTAAATGCACCTGTTGATGAATCTATTGTGTAAAAATCTATCATATTATTGCTTGATGCATAATATACGATTTTATTTTCTTTTACTAATGGTTTGCAATCTGAAAATGATGCATTTGCTGTATATTCTTTCCCTATTTTGTTTCCATTTTGATCAATAAATACATAATGCAATTTATATCTAGAAAGTGTGTCATTGTCTGTTATATTTTGGTTTTCGCCATATTCTTCCCAAGAAACCATAAATTTATTATCATTTATCTTTGTTATTGCAACTCCTGTAAATGCTTTTCCGTTATTAGCATAATTTGTAAGCCATTTAACTTTTGTAGAACTCTCAGAAAAACTATTCATTGGAGTTATAGTAAGATATATGTTATGTGCTGTTGAAGAATTAACATTACCATATTTTGATTGGTCTATTGATGTTCCTATGCATAATATATTATCTTTTGATAGTGCCATTCCATCAACACTTGCATAACATGATATTGCCCAAGTTCCAGATCTATCTCCTCCATATTTTAATAATGGGATAGTTGTAGGTGTTCCTGCTAAATTATTCCTATCATATTTTGTTAGTTGTGTCCTTCCACTACCTTCACTCTGTTCTAGAACATATAAATTTTGACCTTTATATTCTATATATTGAGCAAATGAATGCCAAAGATCGGCATCAATTATTTTTCCTTTAAGAGTTTTTTCATCTACTTCTATCATTAAAAATCCTTGGTGTCCTTGACCGTACACTAGGATCAACATATCCCTGATGTCCTGTAACTATATAAAGTTTTCCATTTACTTCTGTCATTTCTACGCATCCTACGTCAAAAGGGTATCTTATCTCTTTTGCTCCATTACCAGTCTCTCCTGTTATTTTTGCAGTTCCAAGTTTTTTCCAGTCTTTGTCATATTTAATAACACGTATAACTTCTTTATTGTCGTTTTCTTCTGTATTACTTTGTCCCTCTACGATATAATATGCATTACTTCCTGCATAGAAGCCTCCATAATACTCTAGCTCTAATTTTATTGTCTTTTTTTGTAGAACCTTAAAATTGTTATCGTAATATTCTATGCCAATATTTTTATTTGCATCGTCATAAAATACACGCATATATCCTGAATCTACTAATACTAATGCTGAATATTTTCTTAATGATACATTAATATTGTTGCAAGCTGTCGGTAATAAGTTACTACTTGCTGCAAAATTTTTGTTAGGTAATATTACTAATAGTATTGCTATTACTATACTTACAATTAATAATATACTTTTCTTTCTCATTTAAATTTCCCCCCATCTTTATAATTACCAAGTAATTATATCACAAAATACAAAACAGTAATAGCTTTTTTATAATTTTATTAAATATTTTTTAGCAGTTCATTAAAAAATGAACTGCTAATTTACTGATTAATATTTATTTATTGCTTTTTCTTGGCAACTACTACGAATCTTCCATCTTCTTGGGAATATTCACATGTTGATAATGTTATTAATTGTTCTCCATATTCTGCATTAACGCCTGTATCATATAACGACGCTTTTTTTGCGTTCGAAACATAATCATTATATTCTTCTTCATTTTCTGCATTTGTAAAGAAGTAATATCTAAATACATTTTTTTCATTTACATAGTACACTCTTGACTTGAATACTGCTAATATTTCGTATTCTGCATCTTCTTTTATTGTTGTAAAGTTAATTGTTTTATGTTCATTATAGAAGCTTTCATCTTTGTATTTGTATAAGTCCTCAAACATTGTTCCCCTTTTATTCCTATGTCCATACATTAAAAAGTTGCTGCTTGGCAATTCCATATCTACATCTTTATCTAAGAAAATAGAGCCACTTGCCGAATATTGCTTTTTATAGTTATGATTTAAATAATATGAATTATCTTTTCCCTGCAAAATAGGATAATTTATATTAGTATTTGGTATTTCAAGCCACGCAACAATGTCCTCATTCTCATTATGTAGTTCTTCTAGTTTTATCATTCTTTCTGTTTTTTCCTGTGGCTTTTCTTCTTTCTCTTGCCCTTCTGTATTTTCATTGTCTTGCATATAGTTTGCTAAAGAATCATATTCTTGCTTCTCTTTGTGTCCTATATATAAGTCTATGCAAATATATACAAGACCTGCCACAATTATCAATGACAATATAGATATTATTATATATTTAACTACTTTTTTGTGTTTTTGTTTTTCTTCGTCGTTTCTTTCCTTTCTTCCCATTTTATACCTTCTTATTTAGTTTTAAATTTTTATTTTATGTATATTAACTACCAAGCTTTATGTTCTTTAATCTTGAAGCATTTAATATAACAGTAATACTACTAAATACCATTGCTATACTTGCTATCATTGGGTTAATTGATATTCCAATAGGTTTTAGCACTCCTATTGCAACAGGTATCATTAAGCAATTATAGAAAAATGCCCAAAATAGATTTTGCTTAATATTTCTTATTGTTTTTTTGCTAATATTTATTAAGTTAATAATGCTTGCTAGGTTATTTCTAGTTAATATAACATCTGACGAATCCATCGCTATATCTGTTCCACTATTTACGCTAACTCCTATGTCAGAACTTGCAAGTGCAGGGCTATCATTAATTCCATCTCCGCACATCATTACAAATCTGTTTTCTTCCTTTAGTTTTTTTACCATGTTTGCTTTTTCTGATGGTAAAACGTTAGATATAACTTTGGTAATTCCTATTTCCTTTGCAATTTTTTCTGCTGTTTCTTTATTATCTCCAGTTAACATTATTGTTTGTATTTTATTTTTATTTAACTCATCTATTACCTCTTTTGCATTTTCTCTTACAACATCATTGACCCCAATAAGAGCGATTACTTTGTTTGATTTTGCTACATATATTATGCTGTTGCCTTTTTCAGCAAGTTTTTTTTCATCTTCTATATGTGTATTATTTATTTGGTACTTTTCTAGTATCTTAGCATTTCCTATAATTATTTCTTCGTTATTTACTTTAGCTGTAATACCATGTCCTGCAACATTTTCAAATTCATCTACATTTATATTATCCATCTTCTTTTCTTCCATATAATCTGTAAATGCTTTTCCTATTGGATGAGATGATTTACCTTCTATACTTCCAACTAATTGCAAAAGTTTTTGCTCTTCCATATCGCTATAATTTATTACTTCTGATATCTTTAGCTTTCCATAAGTTAAAGTACCAGTTTTGTCAAATATAATTGTATCTACTTTTTGGGCATTTTCTAATATTTCACTTTTCTTTACTAAAATGTTATTGCTTGCACATAGTCCTTCACTTACAACTATTGCAAGTGGTGTTGCAAGTCCCAAACTACAAGGGCATGCAACTACCAATACAGTAACAAATGTGCTAAGCGCCACATTAAATTGTGCTCCAATTAATAGATATACAAAAAAAGTAACTATTGCAATTACAATAACTGCTGGTACAAAGTATCCTGATACCTTATCTGCCATTTTTGCTATTGGTGCTTTTGTGTTACTTGCTTCTACAACTAATCTTACAATTTCTGATATTGTTGATTCTTTTCCTATTCTTTCAGCTTTATATTCTATATATCCATCATAGTTCATACTTCCTGCAATTACTTTAGAGCCAATTTCTTTAGTTACTGGCTTACTTTCACCTGTTATAAATGATTCGTCTAAATGTGCCTTTCCTAAAGTAATTTCTCCATCTACCGCTATTTTCTCGCCTGGTTTAGAAATGACTGTATCACCCTTTTGAATTTCATCTAGTGTTACTTCTTTTTCTATTCCGTCTTTTCTTATTACTGCTTTTTCGGGAGTTATTTTTACAAGCTTACTAATAGCTTCTTTTGTCTTATCTTTACTAATTCCGTCTATATATCTACCTAATTTTATGAAATAAATAACAATAGCTGCTGATTCAAAATAAAGATTCATTGTATAGCTATGATTGCCCTTAGCTATCATAAAAAGTCCATATAAGCTATACAAGAAACTACTAATTACACCTATTCCCACTAATGTATCCATATTTGGTGTCTTATGAATTAAATTTTTGTATCCATTTTTTAATATATCAAATCCATAAACCATAAATGCGATTGTTAATATAAGTAAAGTGACAGCATAATAAAACCCATGTGTATGTGGGTTTATTATTTCTAATGTAGGCAAATTTATCATGTGCCCCATTGATATATACATTAAAAGAATTGCAAGTATTGTAAATACTATAAATTTTATCTTTTCCTTTTTGCTTTTATTCTCAAGCTTAATTTCCTTGAATTCTCCTAAGCTTTTAAAACCTGCTTGTTTAACAAATTCTTCTATTTTAGCTTGATTTAGTATTTTTTCATCATATTCAACAGTAGCATTTGCCATTACCAAGTTAACACTTGCATTTGAAATTCCATTTTGTTTATTTAGGTATTTTTCAAGTCCGTTAGAACAAGCAGAGCAAGTCATTCCATCAATAGATAAAATTATTTTCTTCATAGTTTAGTCTTCCCTTACTATCTCTACAAATTCAAAACCTAAATCTTCTATTC
>CANRCJ010000042.1 GCA_947629105.1 uncultured Clostridia bacterium
TCTAGGGCATAAGCTTTTGGATTATTTGAAACAACAAGGGCAATGTTTGCAATTAAATTTTTTTCTTCTATTGCATTTATTACTGCTTGAAGAGTAGTACCATTTCCAGACGCAAAAACGACAATATTGTACATAAAATCCCTCCTTATGACATATTAAATTATAATACCAAAGTTTTGTAAAGTCAATTAAATGAAGAAAAATAGTAAGCTTTAATTTCAAGAATGTAATATAAATGTAATATACCTGTAATTCATATGTAATCTTTGTGTAGTATAATCTATACTGCTATACTAAGGATGAGAATATGGAAAGGAAAACTATGAGTATAAAAAAAGATCTAAAAAGAGAAGGAATTGAAGTAATAAATAAATTTGATACACTTTCAGTAAATACTTTAGCAAAGAAAATTGCTGATATTATTTCTAGTACATTTCCGAGTCTTAAATTAAATAGCAATGAGCTTTTTATAAAATTGTCTAGGCTTAATATGTATTATGCTAAATTACCTAGTGGAATTTCTGCAAAATACTTTTATAAAAATAAATCAATATATTTCTCAGATAGTTTAGAAAAACAAAAGTTGTCTGATGTTGCAATACATGAATGTATACATTATTTGCAAGAAAAATGTGAAAAAAATGGAAATATTGTAAGGTTGGGACTTTGCGACTATACTTTGGGAAATTTACCAGGAACTGGGATAAATGAAGCGGCTGTACAACTTATGGCTGTTAAATGTACTAATAATAATTATGAAAATGTTAAATATTTTGATATAGAGCTAGAGACCAATACTCCAACATATTATCCATTAGAATGTGCATTGGTTAGCCAAATGGCGTATGAGATTGGAGAAGATGTATTATATAGTAGCACAATAAATTCTGATAACAAGTTTAAGGAGCGTTTCATATCGATAACATCTGCTAAAACATATTATAAAATACAAGAAAACATTGATTTACTAGTTGAGGAACAAAGCTATTTAGAAATGCTTTATTCTAATTTCCAAAACACAGATGAAAGACTAGCTCAAAAGGAAACTAAAGAGATAAGTAAACAGAAGGATAAAATAAGAAATTTATTTCTAGAAACACAAAAAATAATACTTACAAGTTACTTTGATAGTGCAATTAATTTGGCATATTCACCAAAGCTTATTGAAAATTATAGAAATAAGTTATATTTATACAAAAATTTAATAGGACATGCGGATGGAGACAATTTTTATAATGAATATTACATTGATAAAATGATGGAATTAGAAAAAAGATATACTCCAAATGTAACTGAAGTTAGAGAATTAGCAGTTGTAAAAAATGGATTTTTTGCAAAATTGATTAGGAAGGTAAAGGTATTACTTGGATTCAATTTAGATTATGCAGAAATGAAAGATATTGAAAAGTAGCTAAAAAAAGGGTATAATACTATTGAAATTATAGTAAAGGAGTTAAGCTTAATTTGAATAATCTTGAGGTAGAGACAAAATTTTTAATGAAAAAGTATGGCGTAAATGCTAATAAGTCACTAGGACAGAATTTCCTAATAGATAAAGAAGTTATTGCAAATACAATCCAAAAGGCAAATATTGGAAAAGATGATTTAGTAATTGAGATAGGACCAGGACTTGGAACATTGACAAATGAGCTTGTAAACTTTGCAGGAAAAGTTATTTGTGTAGAGTTAGACAAGAAGATGGTAGAAATTTTAAAGGACAGATTTTTATTATTTGATAATATTGAGATTATAAACGAAGATATACTAAAGATTGATTTGAATAAAATTATAGACGAGAATAAATTAGAAAGAACGAAGATTGTTGCAAATCTTCCATATTATATTACTACGCCTATTATAATGAGATTGCTTGAAGGAAAAGCAAAATTTGATAGTATAACTGTTATGGTACAAAAAGAGGTGGCAGATAGGTTATGTGCAAAAACGGGAACAAGAGAAGCTGGGGCGATAACATATACTGTAGAATATTATGCAGATGCCAAAAAATTATTTACTGTTCCAAATACATCTTTTATACCAATGCCAGGTGTTGAGTCAGAAGTAATAACTTTGGAGATTAGAAAAGAAAAACCTTATGACGTAAAAAATGAAGAAAAATTATTTAAGATTATAAAATATGCATTTATGCAAAGAAGAAAAACATTGCTAAATGCACTTCAAAATACAGAGGTATGCTCTAATAAGGAAAATTTAAAAGAAGTTCTAAATAATTTGCAAATTGATGAAAGAATAAGGGGAGAGGCATTAACTTTAAAAGATTTTGTAAATATTTCGAATTTATTATAAAAGCTTAGCAGTATTATTACTGCTAAGCTTTTTATATATTATTCTACTGTAACTGATTTTGCTAGATTTCTAGGTTTATCTACATCTAAGCCCTTTTCTTTTGAAACGTAGTATGCAAGTAATTGCAAAGGAATTATAGAAAGTACAGGGGATAGAAGCGGATGTACTTTTGGAATATTTATTACATTTGGAAATAGCTTATTGTCAATTTCTTGATTAGTTACAAGAAGTGTTTTTGCTCCTCTTGTAATTACTTCTTGCATATTACTTATTGATTTATCAACAAGTCTTCTATCTGTAATTATTCCAACAACAGTTACATCATCTTCAATTAATGCGATAGGACCATGCTTTAATTCGCCTGATTGATAGCTATCAGAATGTATATATGAAATTTCTTTTAATTTTAAAGAAGCCTCCATGGTTGCTGCATAGTCTGTTCCTCTACCGATAAAGAATAAGTCTTTCTCTTTATATATTTTTTTAGCAAAGTCTTTTATTAAATCTACATTTTCTAAGACTATATTTACTTTAGAAGGAAGCTCGAGAATTTCATCCTTTAAGTCTTGTATCATCCTATTTTCATTTAATTCTAATACTTCTGCAAAGTGGATTGCAAGTAATGCAAGTAAGGTAATTTGTGATGTATAAGCTTTTGTTGATGCAACTGCAATTTCTGGACCAGCATGAGTGTATATAGTATAGTCCGCTTCACGCGTAATAGAACTTCCAATAACATTAGAAACAGCAATAGTTTTGCATCCACATTCTTTTGCATTCTTAAGAGCAGCTATTGTGTCAGCTGTTTCACCTGATTGGCTAATACAAATAATTAAAGAATGCTCATCAATAAGTGGTTCTCTATATCTAAATTCTGATGCAACATCAACTTCTACTGGAATTTTTATAAGTCTTTCAAAAATAGGCTTAACAGCAAGACCAGCATGCATTGCTGTTCCGCAAGCAACTATATATATTCTTGATATTTTAGATAAGTAATCTTTTGAAATATTTATATCGCTGAAGTCACATTTTTTACCTTCATTAAGCCTTGTTCCTATTGTTTCTCTTATAGCAGTAGGCTGTTCATATATTTCCTTTAACATAAAATGCTCATAACCATTTTTGTCAGCTGCTTTTGCATCCCAAGTTATAGTTTTAAGCGTTTTAGATACAACATTAAAATCTTTATCATAAAAAGTTAATTTTTCAGGTAAAAGTTCGGCTAAATCTCCATCATCTAATATGTATATATTATTCGTATACTCTAAGATTGCTGGAATATCAGATGCAATATATTTTTCATTATCTTTAACACCGATAACAAGAGGACTATCTTTTCTTGCAACAATAATTTTATCTGGCTCTAGAGAAGAGATAACTGCAATAGCATAACTTCCTTTTAAATCTTGGGTTGCTCTTCTTACAGATTTTGCAAATCTATTTGTTGTATTAATATCCTCTTTAGAATAATAATAATGTATAAGATTTGGAATAACTTCTGTATCTGTTTCTGAAAGAAATGTATATCCAGCATTATTTAGAAATTTTTTTAACTCATTGTAATTTTCGATAATTCCATTATGTACAACAGAAAATGTATTACTATTATCAAGATGAGGGTGAGCATTTGTACTAGAAGGCTTTCCATGAGTTGCCCATCTAGTATGTGCAATACCAATAGAACCCTCTAAAGAATTAATTCCTTCCATATTTTGAAGTTCTTTTACTCTACCTTTATGTTTTAGACATGTAATTTTATTTCCTTCGATTGTAGCAATTCCAGCAGAATCGTATCCTCTATATTCTAATTTTAAGAGTCCATCTATAAGTATAGGGCTTGCTTTGGAATTACCTAAATATCCTACTATTCCACACATATAATACCTCCTGTGTCTTGGTGTCAAAATATAAATTATTATATAATATTATCATAGTATGTGAAAAGTAGCAAGTCCTCTTTTAAAAAGAAAAAATGTAACATAATTAAATTAAAAATTTAATGATAGTAAGAAGCGTAGCACCAGGGACTCCAAGTAAGCTTACAAATATTATGGTAAAGAAGTTAAGTCCAATATGGAAATTAAAAAAGCTACCAACAAAATTGATTATTAGAATCATTACAGCACCTATTAAAGAATTAAGAAACAGTTTCATCATAACTTTTAAAGGAACTATAAAAATTCTACAAAGCACAAAAATAATGGCAAGACCTGAAATATATGTTAAGATATTAATAAGTTCCAATTCCTAATCACCTCGTCCTTATTTTGTACATTTTATGATTAGAAAATGGAATTTATTCAAAAAACTAAAACAAAATTATATAGCTTCGTCTAGACCCTTTATTTTCATTTCATCAATCATTGAAACTAATAGTCCGGTTTGTTTTGCTTTTCTGATTAAATAATTATATTTAGATTGTGTAGCTTTTATTTGATAGAGATAGTAATCAATTAATTCTCCTTCTGCAAATTCAAAATTCTTATTTGCATTTTCTAAATCTTCACGTGTTTTTATTATGCTTTTGATTAAATCTTCATTTGGGATTGTTTCTTTTTTAGAAAAGTAATTATTTTCTTTTATATATTTTTCGTAGACCATAAAACCTCCTAAGGGCTAATAGAATTTAGCAAAATTTCAAAAATTTAGTAATAGTTTATGCCAAAAGTTAAGGAAATATACAAGAATAAAAATAATTATAGAAAAAATTTACTAATTTACTTTATTATGTTGGTTTCTTTGACATTATATTAACATAACTTTTTATGCTTTACAAAAGTTAGATAAAAAATTTATATTGAAAATTCGCAAAAATTTGTTTTGTTTGCTTGTATTTTATCTAATAATATTGTATAGTAATTGTTATAGGAAATGAACATAGTAGTAGATATGTGTTGCCACTACACTGGATAACTTCTGTTATCAGAAAGTGAGGTGGTGTTTATGAGTTTTATACTATTTTTAATCTGTGCCTTAGTGGCATCGTCAACAATAAACGTAGCCTTATTGACGATCTTATACATAAAATATGTAAATTCAATAATAAATAAGGAATAAAATAACAACACATTCCACTATGCCAATATTGCGAATGTGTTGTTATACTCTTATGTAGTGGTAACCGCATTCACTGCGGTTATTCATTTCCTATTTCCATTATAATTTATATTTTTAGAAATGTCAAATATAACTTTGAATTACATTTACAAACTAAAGTAAAAATTAAGTCATTTTCACGTGCTAGTCACACAGACATTTGTTCTAAATACAACAACTATTATTGTTCTGTAGGCATATTTATTATTAATCTAAAACAAATCCTTGAATACTTATTTATTAGGTATTTTAGGACCTTTTTTAATATTTTTTGTCAAAAAAATTTCCAACCCATAAGAGTTGGAATTAAAATTTTTGTGCTTTTATCGAATTTTAATCTTGAAAAGTTAGTTGTCTCAAGACTTTCAAAAAGTTCGACTAAACTTTGTTCTGGTGCGGATGAGAGGACTCGAACCTCCACGCTTTTGGCACTGGTTCCTAAGACCAGCGCGTCTGCCAGTTCCGCCACATCCGCATAATTTTGTCAACGTATATATATTAGCACATTTGAAGTTTCGTGTCAAGTCTAATTTTTAAAAATTGTGGAAATTCATAGCAATATTAGTTTATAGAAAAATAGAAGAAATAAAAATTTTTGACTTTTTATGACTTTTACTTGCAGTTTTCGAAATTTTTTGCTAATATGGGTCAGTATTAATTATGTTTTAATCAAAAAGGTGCATTTGCACAAAATTTTTAAGATTTTATAATTCAAAAAGACAAAATGTTGTCATTAAAAATCTAAATATTAATCCAAAATTAAAGGAAAAAGTAAAATGAAAAAAACGAAATATTTAAAAATAACTATGTTATTTTTATTAGCTTTGTGTATTTTTACGCTAATTTTCGTAATGGCTAGAAATGTGTATTTTTGTAAAAAGGAACAAGAGCTAGTACAAAACATAGAAGAAAAATTAGAAAGTAAAACAGAAGAACAAGAGGAAGGCATGGAGGATGTCTTTTTTGCAGATGGAAAAATAGGAATAATTATAATTCCAAGTTTAGATGTAAAAGCTCCAATATGCGAAGGGACTACTAGTGATATTTTAAAATATTCAGTTGGGCATTTCACAGAAACTAGTTTGTGGGACGGGAATGTAGTTCTTGCATCACATAATAGAGGCTCGTATGCTCACTATTTTTCAAAAATAGGTAATTTGAAAAATGGTGAAGAAATTATATATATAACGCGTATGGGAGAAAGGAGGTATAAAGTAACAGAAAGTAAAGTTATAGAAGACACTAATGTCAAAATCTTACAAAATACAAAAGAAAATGCTATAACACTTATAACTTGCATTACAGGTCAAAGAAACAAACGAAGGTGCGTTATAGCAAAGCAATATATTTAATTTTACATAGACATTAAATGTCAGAAAGGATAATTATATGATAAAAAAATTTTTCATTATAGCCATATTTGCTTTCACAATAATATTTTCTTATATGTATAAAGTAAATGCTACAACTAATGGAGAATATATGAGTGAATATTTAGCTACGGTAAAATATGAGCAAAAGAATGGATTTACAAAGGACAAAATAAATGATAGCTATTATTCACAAGAGTATAATATATATATAGATAATGTAGAAATCCAAAGCTATAAAATAGATATAATAGAAGGATTTCCAGAGGGAACATTTGTCGCTAATATTAATACAGGAGAGAAGCAAGAAGAATTTGGCCTAAATGAAACAAAGTTTAAAATAATGGTTCCAGCAGATAAAGCAGAAGAAGATTTTATAGGAAAATTTAAAGCTTATATGGATTTTAGATCGTATACAACATATTATACGAGTGAGGGAAATTTATTGACAATGGATGTGAGTGATAGTAATGAACAGTTTATTAAATTTGATAATAGACATTCCAGCTTGAAGATAAATGTAATAGATGCCGAGACTCTAAAAGGGATTAATGGAGTTACAATTCAGGTAAAAGATAATGCTTTTCAACTAACCAGTGAACTTGTTACTGATAAATCAGGAAAAGCATTAGTTGATAAAATAGGGAGATGTAAAGCATCTATTAAAGTAATAAATGTCCCAAATGAATATGTTATTACAGGAATAGAAGAACAAAAAGAAATTGGATATAAAGAAAATTCTGTGTATAATCTAGAATTAAAACGTAAGAAAGGTTCTTTATGTATAGAAAATAATGCAATTAATTCTATTTTTGAAATATATAATTCAAAAGGTGTATTAGTTGGAAAATATCCAACAGATGATGACGGATTGATTGAGATAGATGAATTAGATATTGGAAATTATTTACTAATTCAAAAACAGCTTCCAAAAGGATACTTACCAGTTGAAGATCAAATATTTACAATTTATGATGGGCAGATATCTTATTTATTTATTATGAATGAAATGGAAGAAATAGAAAGTCCAAATGAAGACAATCAAGATAAAGTTCTAGAAGAAGGTAATTCAAGTAAAGATGAACTAGATAGAAATCCAGAAAAAGACGAGCCAGAAGATAATGAACAAGATAAAGAATTAGAAGAAACCAAGCCAAATGAAGATAATCTGAATAAAGCTCCAGAAGAGAAACCAAATGAAGACGAACAGACAAAAAAACCACAAAATGGAGGAGAGCCAGAAGCGGATAAAAATAACAATATAAAAGAAGAAAGCACAATACAAGATGACACAAAGATAGAAGAATCAAAAGAAGATAGTAATAAAACACCAACAATAAAAGGAGAGGAAAATATATCAAATGACAAATATAACAATTCGAAAGAGCAAGAACAAGATAATGAAAAAGAAACAAATAATAAATCTTCTGAGAACGAAAAAGATACTAAAACAGACATTATAGACAAGCAGAGTAGTATAGATAAAGTTAATCTAAGTACTTTACCAAGGACAGGAGATGATTATTTTTTAGTTAAAGTAATTTTACTAGATATTTTTATAGCAGTAGTTTTTTTGTTAATTATAAATCACAAAAAACAGTCTGCTAAAAAACAGACTGCTTTTGATATTAAAGAATAATACAAATTAAACCGCCGCTTCCTTCGTTAACAATTCTTTCTAAAGTTTCTTGAAGTTTTAATTGAGCATCTTCTGGCATTCTATAAAGTTTATTTTGTAGCCCCTCGTTTACAAGTTCATGTAAGCTCTTACCAAAAATATTAGATTCCCATATTTTTTTAGGATCAGTTTCAAATTCAGAAAGTAAATAATTTACAAGCTCTTCAGATTGTTTTTCAGAACCAACAATAGGTGATACCTCAGTTGTAATATCAGCACGTATCATGTGAATACTTGGAGCTTTTGCTTTAAGCTTTACACCAAATCTAGAGCCCTGTTTAACCATTTCGGGTTCATCTAAAATTAATTCATCCATTGATGGAGTGACAATTCCATAACCCTTTGCTTTAACTTCTTCTAGTGCATAAGCAATTTTATCGTATTCTTTCTTAGTTTGAGCAAGAGAAGTCATAGTAGAGAATAAATCGCCTTCGTTTTGTACGGCTACTCCAGTCATTTCAGTTAAAATTTGGTAGAATAAAGAGTCATTAAGAGCAA
>CANRCJ010000043.1 GCA_947629105.1 uncultured Clostridia bacterium
TCATTCATTTATAATTCCCCCATAGGGTATATTATACAACACCTTTTATCAAAAAACAAGAGTTTGGAAATATATTTAGCCTTTATATATACGGTTTTTAGTAATTGTTATAATTTATTCTTTTATATATTCTCATTTCTTATTTCTTCTACAATATTTTGTGTTTGTATTTTCTTTTTTGTATGCCAAATTGATGTAAAAATTACAAAATATGTTACAGCAGTGCATATTGCAAAATCTACATAAGGTAAAATAAATGGTGTTATGTCGTAATAGCCTGTTGTGTCATGATAGCCTTTATTATACACTAATACATAAATTACATAAAGCACAGCTATTCCTATAAGTAATCCATAAATTACAGCGTCAAGTCCATAAAAAAGTCCTTCTAATAAAAGCATTTTATTTATTTGCTTATCACTCATTCCAAGTGATCTTAATTCTGCAAAGTCTTTTTTTCTTAAAAGTATGCTTGAAGATATTGTAGTGAATATATTTATAGAGCTTAAAAGTGCAATCAAGCTTAAAAACGAATATATTAATATATTTTCTATAAGTCCCAAATATGAATCTTTAACCATTAAATTATAAAAGCCATCTCCATATAAACTAGCTCCGATTTTTTCTCCATTTGCTATGGCGTTTTCTCTTATTTCGTCGATTGTTGTCTCTAATTCTTTTGGATTATCTGTATATATAGTCAAAACTTTATACATTGTAAGTGTTCCTTCTTGGTCTTCCTCATTATTAGTTGCTACTCCCCATTTTCTTGCAGTTTCTTCACTTATTAGTGTAACAGATGTATCCCCAAAATACTTAATCGATAATCCAGATTCTTTTTCAATGTCACTTACGACACCTACGACTTTTAGTTTATGTTCTTTTGAAATATCTTCTTCCTCTTTATTTTCCACTTTTTGCACTGTTTCAACATTGGTTGCACCCATCTGCTTATATATTTCATTTAAAAATTCTTGTTCTTTCTTTACCGCTTCCTCGTCTATTTCTTCTTCAGGCTCATCATTATATTTTATGCTTGTCCTTTTTCTGAATTCTTTTAGTACTATTTCATCTCCTACTTTATAATCTATCATTTTAGTTTTTTCCCCTGCTTCGGTATCCCTTGTGTCATTTATTATACATTCATCAAGTCCAAGCTTATCTATTCCAACTTTCTTTAAAACTTCATCAAACTCTTTTCCTTCAGCTACCATAACATTTGTACCTGCAAGTATATCTTTTCCAAGTTTTCCTATACATTGTAATTTGCTGCCTAATTCTATTCCTTGATTTGTTATTTTATCTTGAGGTATTACAATTTGCATACAACCTGATCCAAATGTCGTTAATGTTTCTGTAATTATATAATTATTTACTAATCCTCTCTCTTTTGCTTTTTCAATTATTAAATTTGCTTCTTCTTTAGTTTCCTCATAACTACTTAAGTATATATTATATGCTATATTATCTGTTGATAAATCTATGTTTTTTATATATAAATATTTTACTGCTAAAAATAATACTATGCTAATCATAATTGATACAACTATTGTTTTATATTTAGCTTTATCTCTTCTTATATTTTTATATGCAAGTTCTCCTTCTTGTTTAAATATCTTGCTTACAATCTTAGATACTTTCATTCTCTTTTTGTTTATATCATCATTTTTAGTGCTCCTAATTGCTTCTATTGGAGATATTTTATTCAATTTTCTCATTGGAAACAAACTAGAAATTATCGTAATTATATATGTCAGAATTGTTGTAATTGCTATTGCTTTAAAAGGAATAACCGTGCTAAACTTAATATTAGAATTTATTAAAATTTTCCATCCCGATATTCCTTCCCCAATGTTTTGGATTATAATTTCTATAATTTTAGTCATAAATAGAGAAATAATTATTCCTATTACAAGTCCAAATGCTATTCCCACTGTTCCTATAATTAGTGCTTCTTTAAGTAACATCTTTCTTCTTTGTTTTCTATCCATTCCGATAGATGTGAGCATTCCAAGCTCTTTTATTCTACTTGAATATGTAATTTTAAATGATGTATAAATTACGATTATAGAGCTGACAGCAATTACAGTAAAAGTACTTGCTACAATTTTTGTTAAATCTCCTTCAAATTCCTCTGCTCCTATATTATCTGTAGATTTAATCATAGGTTCTTTATAGTTTTGTAACTTAACTAATGAATATCGTAAAAGATTTATATTGTATACTAAATTTGTTTCTTTTTCCTCTTGTGTTTCATAAAGATTTAATTTACCTACTAGATTATTCGTCGTATCATATATTTTGTTTATCTTTTTGGTAATTATCGCTACATTTACACTGCTACGTTCGTCAAGTTTGGTTTCGTCAAAGCAAGTAATTGCGCCTGTTATAAATTGCAATGACAAATCTCCCTGCTCATTAGGTAGGTTTTGTGCAATTCCAACTACTTCATAAGTATTTGTCTTTCCATTTATAGTAATATCTATTTTTTTGCCTATATAAGGTTCGACTCTTATTCCTTTACTTATAACTATCTCTGATTGGTTTTCAGCAAATCTTCCTTCCAATAATGTAATTTTATCGTTTTTTATTGAGTTTTCATCATAAGCCATTATATTTATTCTCTCTGTTGCTCTAGTCTGCTCTTCATCTGGTCTTCTATAAAAATCTTCTTCTGATGTTCCAATGTTATAAGTTACAGATATTTCTTTTATATTCTCATCTTTTTTGATTTCTTCTATGCGTGAATATTTTATATTTTTAAACTCAGCATCATAATCTCTTTCATTTCTTGTAATTTTTATTTCATAATTTTGATAGCTTGATAGAATTATAAGTACAGAAACTATAAGTATACTAGCAAGCATAACTCCGAGTTATGCTTGCTATACTTCTCCTTTTATTTTTACTTAAGTACTTCATCGCTAAATTAGTAGTGATTTTCATACTTTTTCCCCTTTTTATTTTATATTAAATTCTTTCGAATTCTAGTTCAACCTTAAATAAATCTCCATCAATTTGTATCTCAAATTTTCCATTTTGAAGTTCTGTTAGACTCTTTGAAATTGAAAGTCCAAGTCCGCTTCCTTCCGTTGTTCTTGATTTATCTCCCCTTACAAATCTTTGCATAAGCTCATCTGTGCTTATATTAAGCTTTTGCGCTGATATATTTTTTATCCAAATTTTTACTATATTTTCATCAGTTATAACATCTATATATATTCTTGTGTTACTTGCAGCATATTTAGATATATTGCTAAATAAATTTTCAATTACCCTATACATATATCTACTGTCAGCCTCTATATTAATTTCTTCTTCTGGAGCATTTATTATTGCTTCTAGATTATTTTGTTTAAATTTATCTTCAAATTCTCCTGTTGTCTGTTTTATTAGCTCCACAACATTTATTTTTTCTAAGGTTAATTTAACATTTCCAGATGAAGCTTTAGATGCTTCGACTAAATCTTCTGTTAATCTTTTTAATCTATGTGATTTTCCTTCCAAAATTTCAATATACTCTTTCACCTTTTCATTATCAATGTTTTCTTGTTTAATTAAATCAACATAGTTTATTATTGAAGTTAGAGGTGTTTTAATATCATGAGATACATTAGTTATAAGTTCCGTCTTTAATCTTTCACTCTTTATTCCTTCTTCAACGGCATTCTCAAATCCATTAGATATATCATTAATGTAGTTTGCTGTATCCTTAAATTCATTTGTAAAGCTTTCTACATCAAGCTTTTCTTCTGTATTTCCTTCATAAATATTTTTTAATTGTTTTTCAATTCTATCAAAACAATTTGCTCTTTTTACAATTAAATAAAATACATATATTGTTATGCCTATATCAGCAATTACACCAAGCTGCTTTTCTTCAATAAATATTGCAAATACAAGTAGCATAATAATCAAATACATTACAGTATAGAATATAAGTCTTCTTGTAGATTTCATAGAAGATACAAATAAACTTAATACATTCTTTCCTTTATTTATCAATTTTTGAATTAATGATGCAATTTTTCCTATTATTGTAGTTTCCGCAAGAATATTTGCCTTTGTTCTTTTTATTAAAGTTGTCAAAATTATTGCAACTATAATATAAACAACAAAATATGCTGTTATAACTGTACTTATAAACATTTTAGAATAATTATTACTATTAGAAAATGCCATAATTACCATTAAAATCATAAATATAGCACTAATTCCAACAAGAAGTAATATCTCAAGTGGTATTCTATCTAAATCATTTGTATCAATTTGGTCTTTCCCCTTTGTATGACCTATTGATATAAATAAAAATACTACAAGTATCATTATTAAAACCGCAGATATAGGAACTAATACATACATTATATCTTCATAATTTGAAATTACATTTAATACACTATTAATAAAATAATCTTGATTATCTATCTTACTAGCTTTTTGATATGTAGAATAAATTTCAAATTGTTCAATACTAGTTGTTCCGTTTACTACTTCACTTATTTTTGTATCATTGTCATCAGTTTTGGCAACTTCTGTATGATAGTAAGAAAATATAAAATCATTTGCGTAATTGTCTAGATTAACATCTAATTCATCAGACGTTATTTTTCCATTTACTATATCAAATTTGTTTCCTTTAACATTATGTATAAAATTTTTTAGTTCTTCTATTGTCATTGAAGAAACTCTATAACTTGGAATATTTGTTATAGCCTTATTTTTGTATTTTATTAAATAATAATACGTATCTATATTTACACTGCTATATACATTTCCAGTTTGCCATATTTTCGTTTCATTGTCAATATGATTAGGCGCATCTTTTTCATCATAATATATAAGCGTTCTTGATATAGATTGTAGCATCCTCATATATTGATCTTCAAACCTTACTCCTACATAATATATATTGCCTTTTGCCATAGTGTATAGACAGGCCACTAGAATAATTCCAACTAGTATTGGAATTAAAATATAGCTTATGGCTCTAAGTAATTTATTATTCCTCATAAGACCACCTCAAAACTTTAAATTTTTTCTATCTTATAACCAATACCCCAAATTACTTTAAGGTACTTTGGCTCTTTTGGATTTATCTCTATCTTTTCTCTTATGTGTCTTATATGTACAGCAATTATATTTTCTGCTCCATAAGCTTCATCTTCCCATACATTTTTATAAATTTGTTCTATCGAATAAACAATTCCTTTATTTTTTGTTAAAAATTTAAGTATGTTGTATTCTGTTGGAGTGAGCTTCACCTCTTTATCATCAACTGTTACTCTTTTCAAATTATCATCTATTATTAATTCTCCTGACCTATATATGTTTTTATCTTCTTCATTTTGCAAATTTCCAAGTTTCGTATATCTTCTTATTCCTGAATTAACCCTTGCAATCAATTCAAGTGGATTAAAAGGTTTTGTAACATAATCATCTGCTCCTAAATTAAGTCCATTTATTTTGTCCTCGTCTTCTGATTTTGCAGAAAGCATTATTACAGGAATAGTCTTGTCCTTTCTTATTTCTTCTATTGTCTCTATTCCATCCTTTTTAGGCATCATTATATCTAATATTATAAGATGTATTGTATTTTCTTTCAATATCTTCAAGCATTCTTCGCCATTATATGCTTTAAGTACATTATAATTTTCTTTTAACAAGTATATTTCAATCGCTTTTACAATTTCTTTATCATCATCACAAACTAAAATATTGTACATATCTACTTCCCCTTTATTGTATCATTGCAATTATATTATACCAAAAAAATCATTAAGAAAAAATAGATAGTTTATTAAAGTTTTCTTAAGAAAATCACAAAAAAAGAGACCCAAACGATTTTTGGATCTCAATATTTAAAATTATTCCTTTACTTCGTCGTTTGGCTTTTCTGTAACTGTATCAACAGTTTCTTCTACAACAGGTGTTTCTGTTTCAACTGCTGGAGCTTCTTCTGGAGCTGATTCTACTGGTGCTTCGTTAGTTTCTGGTGCTTTAACTGCTTCATTTTCTGCAACTGGTGCATCAGCTACTACTTCTTCCTCTTGAGAAGCTGTCTCTTCTACAGGAGTTTCCTCGGCTAGAGCTTCTTTAATTGTACGTTCTTTAGTCTCAATTCTAGCTCCTACCTTTTCTCTTGTTCTAGCAGCTTTACCTAATCTTTCTCTTAAATAGTATAGTTTAGCTCTTCTTGCTTTACCAACTCTTACTACTTCTACCTTTTCTACCATTGGTGAATGTAATAAAAATGTTTTTTCAACACCTACTCCATAAGAAATTTTTCTTACTGTAAATGTTTCATTTAATCCTCCACCTTGTTTTTTAATAATAATACCTTCGAATACCTGAATTCTTTCACGGTTTCCTTCTTTAATTTTTGCATGAACTCTAACTGTGTTTCCAACGTCTAATACTGGAACTTTTTCTTTTAATTGTTCATGCTCTATAGACTTAATTATGTCCATTATTCTTTCTCCTTTCTTTTAATAAATCGGGTCTTTTTAACTTTGTAATTTCTAAAGACCTTTCATTTCTCCACTTTTCTATGTTTTCATGGTGTCCGACTTAGCAAAACCTCTGGAACTTTCATTCCATGAAATTCTTCTGGTCTTGTATATTGTGGATATTCTAATAAATCATCATTTGCAAAGCTTTCTTCTTTTCTTGATTCTTCATTTAATACCCCATCTACATACCTTGATACTGAATCTATAAGTACCATTGCTGGTATCTCTCCACCTGTCAAAACATAGTCTCCTATGGATATCTCTTCATCTACAATCTCATCTAAAACTCTTTGGTCAATTCCCTCATAATGTCCGCACAGTAAAATGATGTGTTCCTCATTACTTAGAAGCTTTACTTTTTCTTGATTAAGCGTTTTTCCTTGAGGTGATAAGTATATAACTTTTGAATTGTCAGTTTTAACTGAACTATATGCATCATATACAACGTCTGGCATCATAATCATACCAGCTCCCCCACCATAAGGCGTATCATCTACTTTTTTATGTTTGTTCTTTGAGAAATCTCTTATATTGATAAGTTCAATATTTACAAGACCTTTCTCTATTGCTCTTCCAATTATGCTTGTTTTCATTATTTCAAACATTTCTGGGAAAAGTGTTAAAACACTAAACTTCATTAATCTTCTCCTAAACCTTCTATTAAATGTACTGTCATCTTTTTATTTGCTACATCAACATTTTTTATAACATCACCTATTGCAGGTAACAGAATTTGCTTTCCAAGGTCATCTTTTACAACATATACATCATTGCTTCCTGTTGGAAATACATCAACTATTTTTCCTAAGAATTTATCTTCATCTGTATATACTTCCATATCTATTAAATCTACTATAAAATAGCTATTTTCTGGCAAGTCTACAGCATCAGTCCTATCTATCTTAATATAACAATTTTTGTATTTAAGAGTGTCATTTATATCATCTATTCCTTTTAGTTTTAATAAAACTAAATTTTTATGATACTTAACCTCCTCTATTTCCATCTTCTCAAGCTTTTTATTTTTTTCAATGTATATTGTTTTCAATTTACTAAATCTAGTTATATCATCAGTAAATGGAACTACCTTAAAAAGGCCTTTTATTCCGTATGAGTTTACTATTTGACCTATCTCTAATAAGTTTGGCATATTATTTAAAGCTCCTTATTAATCTATAAATTCAACTGTAACTTTCTTCTGTTCCTTAGCTGCAACTGCTTTAAATATTGTTCTTATTGCTTTTGCAATTCTTCCTTCTTTACCAATTACTCTGCCCATGTCACTTTCTGCAACTTTTACTTCAAATACTATGTTTTTTTCACCATCAATTTGGTTAATTTGTATTTGACTTTTGTCTTCTACTAAGCTTTCGATAATTGTTTGCAAAACATCTTTCATTGCTATTTTCCTCCTAGTCTTAAGCTTTTTCTATTAAAGCCTTTACAGAATCTGTTGGTTTAGCACCATTTTTTATCCAAGTTTCGCATTTTTCTTTATCTAAAGAAATTACTGCTGGTTCTTGCATTGGGTCATAAGTTCCTATTTGTTCTATTATTTTACCATCTCTTGAAGATCTTGAATCTGCAACAACTATGTGATAAAAAGGAGCTTTTTTCTTTCCTACTCTTCTTAATCTTATTTTTACCATTTTATATGTTCACCTCCCACAAATTAAATTTATATTTTTAAATTTAAAAACTTAAATCTTAAGGTTCTTTAGGTCATTCATGTTTATTCCTTTTAATGCATTTTTCATTCCGCCTTTTTTGTTATTCATCTGTTTCATCATTTTCTGTGTCATTTCAAAAGACTTCATGAATTTGTTTACATCTTGCACTGTTGTTCCTGAACCTTTCGCTATTCTTTGTCTCCTACTTCCATTAAGTATCCTTGGGTTTCTTTTTTCTTTCTTTGTCATAGAACAAATTATAGCTTCTATTTTAACGAATTCATTATCATCAACTTTTATATCTCCAAGCCTATTCATTCCTGGTATCATCTTAAGTATTGAAGAAAATGAACCCATCTTCTTTATTTGTCTTAATTGAGATAAATAATCATCTAAATCAAACTCTTGCTTTTTTAATTTCTTTTCAAGTTCTTCTGCTTCCTTCTCGTCAAAAGCTTCTTCTGCTTTTTCGATTATTGATAGCACATCACCCATTCCTAAAATTCTTGTTGCCATTCTATCTGGATGAAATACTTCTATATCACTTAATTTTTCTCCTGTTGCTGCAAATTTTATTGGTCTTCCTGTAACTTTTTTAACTGAAAGTGCAGCTCCTCCACGAGTATCACCGTCTAGCTTTGTTAAAATAACTCCATCTATTCCAAGTTTTTCGTTAAAGCTTGTTGCAACATTTACTGCATCCTGTCCTGTCATACTATCTACTACAAGTAATATTTCATGTGGTTTT
>CANRCJ010000044.1 GCA_947629105.1 uncultured Clostridia bacterium
GCTGTTATGTTCCTCATAATACCTTTGTCTAAGACAATATGGTGAAAAAAGATGGTGTCCTATTATAGGACACCATTTTTTTAACTATTTTGACTAAATTTTTGCTTTGTACAATCAATCTTTTGTTGCTCAACTGTGTTAGTTTTATACCAACCTTTTTCAGCCATTAGATTATAAATTTTGTTTTGTATGTCTAAGGATGTATTTAAGGCTTCTTTAAAAGCTGCATGAACTTCAGCTGTTGTAGATTCAGTTGTACCGTGTTCATATAAATCACAAACACCTTTAATAACTAATAATTCTTGTTCCATTAAATCTTTATCTTGCATATTGACCTCCTAAATTAAAGTAAATTTAAAAATTTGTTAAATAATTCAGTGTGCTTTTGAGTAAGCTCTGTTACATAAGAAGCAAGTGTTGGGTCTTGAAGTTTGCTAGCAGTTTGCTGACTACAAGTTTTCATGAATGTTTCATGCCCTAAAGCATCTTCTACATAAAGTAATTCTTTATTTGTCATAATTATCAATCCTTTCTGGTATAGTTTTGTTACCTAAAATTATTAATTTCCAAGAGTTATAAAAATATACTAATTTTTGAAAATTTATGGGGAATAAATAAATATAACAATTTGTTAAAATTACTTGACAACATATTACATGTATGATAATCTAGTAATCAATACTAGATAAAAAGGAGAAAAAAACAAAAAATGAGAGAAAAAACGTTTTTTGATTATCCAGTTTTTGATAATATAAAGCAAATAATTTATCATTCAGTAGAAAAATATCCTAACAATATAGCATTTAGATTAAAAGAAAAAAATGGTGATGAAGTCGAATACACTGATATAACATATACAGAATTTTTAAATGAAGTTAATAATCTTGGAACTGGATTATTTGATTTAGGACTTAAAGGAAAGAGAGTTGCAATTCTTGCTAAAAATAGATATGAGTGGGTTTTAACTTATGTTACACTTTTACTTGGAGGAATAATTGCTGTTCCTTTAGATAAAGGTTTAACAGATATTGAAATAGAAAATTCAATAATAAGAAGCAAAGTTGATGCAATAGTTTATGAAGAAAAGTATGAAGATATAATAAATAAGATAAGAGGCGAAGGAAAGTCAAACTTAACTCAATTTATATGTATGGATAAGGTGCAAGAAAAAACATATTTAAGAGACATAGTTTCAAATGGAGAAAAATTGCTAAAAAGTGGCAATAGAGAGTATGTTTGTTATGTAATAGATGATAAAGCTTTAGCAGTTCTTGTGTTTACATCAGGAACAACCTCTAATTCAAAAATTGTAATGCTTTCACAGTATAATATTGCAAGAAATATATCAGACATGCAGCTTGTAGAAGATTTTAGAAGTACAGATGTTAATTTAGCATTTTTGCCATTTCATCATACATTCGGTTCGACTGGACAATTAATAATGTTAAGTTCAGGAATCACAACAACATTTCCTGATGGATTAAGATATATAGCACAAAATTTAAAAGAATATCATGTAACGTTCTTTGTTGGAGTTCCAGCATTAATAGAAAAAATATATGAAAAAATTAATGAAGAAATAGAAAAAAAGGGAAAAACTAAAGTTATAAAAATTGCAAAAGTGTTTACTAATTTTTTACTAAAGTTTGGAATTGATATTAGAAGAAAAGTATATAAAGAAATTATTGATGGGCTAGGAGGACTTAGATTTGTAATAAGTGGAGCAGCACCTTTAGATAAAAATGTAGAAAAAGGATTAAATGATTTAGGAATCCTTACTGTACAGGGGTATGGGCTAACAGAAACGGCTCCTGTTCTATGCGCTGAGAATTATAAATATAGAAGATATGGCTCAATAGGTTTCCCTATGAAAAATGTTCAAATTAGGATAGATAGCAAAAATAGTGATGGAATAGGAGAAATTGTTGTTAAAGCTCCGAATGTAATGCTAGGGTATTATGAAGATGAAGAAGCAACAAAGGCTGTAATTAAAGATGGATGGTTCTACACAGGCGATTATGGCTATATAGATGATGCCGGATATGTATACGTAACAGGAAGAAAGAAAAATTTAATTGTTTTAAAAAATGGTAAGAAAATTTTCCCAGAGGAAATTGAGGAACATATCAATAAAATTGATTTAGTTGAAGATTGCTTTGTATTTGCTCTTCCTAAAAATGATGATGTGGTTTTATCTGTAAAGATTAAGTATAATGAGGAAGTTGCAAAAGAAAAATATCCTGGTATGGGAGAAGAGGAACTTGAAAAGATTATATGGAATAAGGTTAAAGAAACTAATAAGTTATTTCCAAAATACAAGTATGTTAAGAATATGATAGTCACAACAGAAGAATTTGCAAAAACAACCACGAACAAAATTAAGAGATTTGAAGAACTTAGAAAGATGAATTTAAGAATAAATTAGATTTACAATGCACCTACCAAAGTTTACGTTTAGGTAGGTGTATTTTTGTTGCAAAATTAATGTAAATGATGTATAATAAGACATATTTTTAACAAAAGGACATATTGTTATGAAAATATCAGGTATTAGTATATGGAGAATTCTAGCATACTTTATAATATACAGTATACTAGGATATTTAATAGAGACAACCTATGCACTTGTTGTATATGGAGTAGTGGAATCGAGACAGAGCTTCCTTTATGGACCATTTTGTGCAATATATGGAGTACGGAGCAGTACTTATGATATTGTCGCTAAAAAAGCTTGATAAAAGTGTTCATAGGTTATTTTTAGGAGGATTTATCGTACGGAGGAGTAACAGAATATATAATTAGTTTCCTTGGAGAAAAGATACTTAATACTCGCTGGTGGGATTATTCAGATAAGTTTTTAAACTTAAATGGTAGAGTATGTTTAGCATATTGCGTATTTTGGGGAATTCTTGGACTTTATTTATTAAAAGTTGTAAATCCTAAAGTAGATAAATTTTTAGACTGGCTAAAACTTAAAGCAAATGGCAAAATAAAGTTATTAAAAGCCATAGTTCTTACAATGATAGTATTTCTATTTTTAGATTTTTCAGTAACCGGAATAGCTTCAGATTTTTATTTTAATAGAATAATAGTTGAAAATGATTTGCCAGTCGCAAATAAAGAAAAAGCAATAGAGAAATACAATTACTTGTATAAAGAGAACGAAAGATTAGCAGATATAATTTATAAATTTTGGGGAAATGAGGTAATGGTTAAAACATTACCAAATGCTACAATCATGCTTGAAAATGGCGAGTTAGTTTTAGCTAAAAATTATTCTCCAGATATTAAGCCATATTATTATAAATTTAAAAAATAAAGGGGAAGTACAATATGAATGTATTTTTAACACTTGCATTCCTATTCTTTATTGGAAGCATAGGAGGATGGGTATTAGAGTTATTTTACAGAAGAATTATATCTAATGGCAAATGGATAAATCCAGGCTTTTTAGTAGGTCCATATTTACCATTATATGGATTTCGGGTTATGCATATATTATTTATTATCTCAAATAAATATTAACGGAATATTCTTAGTTATTATTATGGGGCTTTCGGTAACTGCTATTGAGTATATTGCTGGAATTATATTTATCAAAGGTATGGGTGTAAAACTATGGGATTATAGTGAAGAATGGGGAAATATTGATGGATTAATCTGCCCATTATATACTTTATTTTGGACAATATTAGGCGCAATTTATTATTATTTGGTAAATCCTTACATAATAGATTCTCTGCATTGGCTTGAAAATAACTTAACGTTTTCATTTTTTATAGGGTTTTTCTTTGGTATAATTGTTATAGACACGGTTTATAGTACACAATTAGTAGTTAAAATACGTAAATTCGCAAAAGAAAAAGATTTGATTGTAAAATATGAAGAATTTAAAGCAAGCATAGCCCAAGAAGCCTTGAGAAGAAAAGAAAAGTATTCATTTCTTTTTGCAATTAGCAATAATGTAAAAAAGATAGAAGAACATTTGAATGAATATAAAAATATACAATTGGTACGTACGGATAAGATAAAAAAGACAATTAATTTATTTATAAGAGACAAGGTAAAAACTAAAACCTCAAAATAAAAAACGAGCTAGGTAGTCTAAACCAAAAAAGGAATTGGCTGCCTAGCTTTTTGCCTCATCAAAGAGAGTAAGGCATGGGTATTAGTGGCACGCGATAAGAATGCTTAGAATAAGGGAAAATTAGCAGGACACAATAAATGCTGCCACAAAATCTTCCCCAATGGGACGAGCGGTTTTGCTAATAGGCACCAAATTATGGACCTTCTTAGCGCGATCGAGGTCAGACGGATAAAAGCATCCGCGAAGGATAACAGGCTTGTTTATTTCCTGGGAAAGCTCCAGGGCATCCCTAACCCTTTGGGAGAAGTAATCTCCCCGACTGACGCCACGAGGACGTCCATCAAAGGCAACCTTTAAAATTGGATATTCCTTTATCGGATAGTCCATTAAATTACCTCCAAAAAAATAATAGTGCCAACACAAATACCCTTCAGCTAATAGAGAAAATCTCTTAAATAGCTAACAATTATTATATAACATTATGTTAAATAATTCAATAAAAATTAATAAATTTTTACATTTACTTTTCACAAATTATGAAGTATAATAATAATGTATAAATAAAAATCAAAAAGAGGGAAAAATGATTAGTGAGAAAAAAGATTTTGTATTACATATAATTCAAATCAAAAGGTACATAAGAATAGAAAAAATGCTAAGAAAATACATACAACATGGAAAAACTAATGTATATATACATTCAAGAAATGTTGCTTACCTAAGTTATATAATAGCAAAATTCTGTGAGAGGAATTTTAATTTTAAGATAAACTACGACGTATTGGTTATAGGAGCAATGTTCCATGACTTTTTCTTGTATGATTGGCATGAGAAAAGTAATAGAGAAGGACTACATGGCTTTAAACATCCTATGATTGCAAGTATAAATGCTCAAAAATATTTTAATATAAATGAAGCAGAAAAACAAATAATTGAAACCCACATGTGGCCACTTACAATAACAAAATTTCCAAAATCAATAGAAGCTAAAATTGTATGTGTCGCTGATAAATGGTGCTCTGCAAGAGAAACCATACAAAGATTTTAAAATTAATACATATAAATTAATTAAGGATAGAGAATATGAAGTAAGAAAGGAATAGATATGATTAAAGATACAACTATATCAAAAGATATTATATATATAGGAGCTGATGATAAATCTATTGACTTATTTGAAAGTCAATATGTTGTTCCAAATGGAATATCATATAACTCTTATTTAATAAAAGACGAAAAAACAGTAATAATGGATACGATTGATAAAAGAAAAACAGAGGAATGGGTAAATAATTTAGAAAAAGCATTGCAAGGAAGAGAGCCAGACTATTTAGTAATATCTCATTTGGAACCAGACCATGCATATAATATTGAACTTGTATCTAAAAAATATCCTAGCATGAAACTTATAGGTAACGAAAAAACTTTTGCATTTCTTCCACAATTTTTTGATATACCAAATTTGGAAGAAAGAAAAGTAATTGTTAAAGAAGGAGAAGAGGTAAATATTGGTAATCATACTCTTCAATTTTTTATGGCTCCAATGGTACATTGGCCAGAGGTAATGGTAACTTATGAGAAAACAGAAAAAATCTTGTTTTCAGCAGATGGATTTGGTAAATTTGGAGCACTAGATACAGATGAAGATTGGGATTGCGAGGCAAGAAGATATTATTTCAATATAGTTCGGAAAATATGGCATGCAAGTACAAAGTTTACTAAAAAAGGCAGCCACACTAGATATTAAAATGATATGTCCTTTACATGGACCTATATTAAAGGAAAATCTAGAACATTATATAAACAAATATGACATATGGAGCAGTTATAAACCAGAAGATGATGGAGTATTTATAGCTTATGCTTCAATACATGGAAATACTGCTAATGCTGCAAAAGAGTTAAAACAAATACTTGAAGAAAAGGGAGCAAAAAAGGTAACGATAGCTGATTTAGCAAGAGATGATATGGCAGAAGCAATAGAAGATGCATTTAGATATGATAAAATGATTCTTGCGTCATCTAGCTACAATTTTGAAGTATTTCCTCCAATGGATCAATTTTTGCGTCACTTAAAAGGCAAAAATTACCAAAATAGGAAAATAGGAATTATTGAAAATGGTACTTGGGCACCAAGTGCAGCAAGATGCATAAGAGAAATAGTTGATCAAATGAAAGATATAGAAATTTGTGAGCCTATTGTTACTATTAGATCAAGATTAAATAACGAAAGTAGAGAAAAGCTAAATATTTTAGCTGAAAATATTTTAAAAAAATAAAAGGTAAAGACAAGGGGTTAAAGAAAGGTTTGAGATAAAAGAATGTTAAAACTAAAAGGTATAACTAAAGTATACAAAACAGGAGATGAAAAAGTTGAAGCTTTAAAAGGGGTTGACATAGAATTTAGAGAAGCTGAGTTTGTTTCTATTCTAGGTCAAAGTGGATGCGGTAAAACTACTTTATTAAATATAATAGGAGGATTAGATAGATATACAACAGGAGATTTAATAATAAATGGAAAATCTACAAAAGACTTTAAAGATAGAGACTGGGATGCATATAGAAATTATAAAGTAGGGTTTGTATTTCAAAGTTATAATTTAATAGGACATCAAACAATTTTATCAAATGTTGAACTTGCACTTACAATTCGGAGGAATTTCAAAAAAAGAAAGAAAACAAAGAGCAATAAAAGCTCTAGAAGAGGTAGGCTTAAAAGATCACATACATAAAAAGCCAAACCAGCTTTCTGGTGGACAAATGCAAAGAGTTGCAATAGCAAGAGCATTAGTAAATAATCCAGATATAATACTTGCTGATGAGCCAACTGGAGCCTTAGACACAAAGACAAGTGTACAGGTAATGGAAATTTTAAAGAAAATTTCTAAAGATAAATTGATTATAATGGTAACTCACAACCCAGAACTTGCAGAAAAATATTCAAGCAGAATTATTAAAATTTTGGATGGTACTATAACAGAAGATTCAAATCCTATTCAACCAAATGAAAAATTTATAAAAAGAGACACAAATAGTATAGGTAGAACGTCTATGAAATTATGGACGGCTTTTAGGCTAAGCCTAAATAATCTTTTGACTAAAAAAGGTAGAACAATTTTGGTAGCTTTTGCTGGTTCAATTGGAATAATTGGAATAGCCCTAGTTCAAGCTGTATCAAATGGCTTTCAAGCGTATGTCGATAGTATCCAAGAAGATACTTTAACATCATATCCATTGACGATAATGCAAGAAACAACAGACGTAACTGGAATGTTACTTGCAATGACTGTAGAAGATGGAGAAGAAGGAGAACAAGGGACTGTTAAAGAAGAACAATATATTTCTAATATGTTATCTAGTTTAAGCACAAATGATTTAAAGAGTTTTAAGAACTATTTAGAAAATAATTATGATGAAGTTAAAGATAATATTTCATCAATTTCGTATTCATACAGTGTAGATCCATTAATTTATACAATAGATGCTACTAACAAAATAGCAAAAGTTAATCCAAGCAATATGTTTAGTCAAGGATATAGCTCAACTGTTATGAGTTCTTTCACATCAACATATTCTCAAATGATTAATGACAAGGAAGCTATAAACAATTCATATGATGTACTTGCAGGACGATTACCAGAAAAATATGATGAAATGATGATTGTTTTATCTGAACCAAATACTATTTCAGACCTACTTGTTTATTCATTAGGATTGAGAGATACAAAGGAACTATCTAACTTAGTTTCAAAGATTATGAATGGCGAAACAGTTGATATAAACAACGAACCATTAACCTTAAAGTATGAAGACCTAATGAATAGAGAACTCAAAATGATAATGCCGACAGATATTTATAAATACAACCAAAAATATGATGTATATGAAGATATGACAGAAGATGAAGCATATTTAAAAGAACTATATGATAAGGCAATTAATTTAAAAATAGTAGGCATTGTTGCACCAAAAGAAGGAATATCATCTTTAATATTAAATCCTGGAGTTTCATATACAAGTGATTTGATTGATTATATAATTGATAATTCTAAAGATACAGATGTAGTAAAGAAACAACTCCAAAACACAGATATAGACGTGTTTTCAGGATCAAAATTTGATGATAAAAATAAAAAATTCAATTTGAATTTTGAAGATTTAGTTAGCATTGACAGTAAAAAATTACAAAGTGCGTTTAATATAAAGATTGACCAAAATGATTTACAAAAAAAGACAGAAAATTATATGACGGATATAAATAATGCTATAACTACAGATACTACGCCTGCAAAAAAAGCTTTTACAGATAATTTAAACACCTTTGCAAATGACATATTTAATAGCATTAAGGGAGAGTTTGGAGTAAATGATATTGACAAAATTGTTACGAGTTACTTAAACCAAAGTGAGCCGGCAAAGAAAATATTAACTCTTGAGAAAAATTATGTAATACCAAAAGATACATTTAAAACAGCATATTCAGGACTTTTAAAAAGTTTATTACAGATATATGTTACAACTTATACATCAATGTCATCATTTATGCCACAAGGAGATAGCAATATAGGTGCAGATATTAATAGCAACAATTTAGATGTTAATAAATTATATCAGGGCTATGTACAAAGTGGAAGTAATAAAAATGAGGTAGGAAATAATGTTACTAATGGTTCTACAAATAAAGTGCCATCTACGGTAGAAAAAAATAAAAAAGCTGTTGTTAATAAAGAAATTGTATCAACTGTTGTAACTGCTTATACAGGAAATACAGCAATA
>CANRCJ010000045.1 GCA_947629105.1 uncultured Clostridia bacterium
TTTTGGGTCAGTAGCTCAGCTGGATAGAGCACGGGCCTTCTAAGCCCGGGGTCGGGGGTTCGAGACCCTCCTGGCTCACCAAGATAGCGCTATACGAATATGTATAGTGATTTTTTTACTAAAAAAGCAAGTGACTATATTAAGTATCACTTGCTTTTTTACAATTTATCAAGATTTAAATTTGAAATACTATAGTTGATATGTTAAAAAATACTAATACAGACAAAGTATCAACAATAGTGGTGATTAAAGGTGCTGCCATAATTGCTGGATCCAATTTTAATTTTTTTGCTATCATAGGTAAAATACATCCTATTAATTTAGCCATAATAACAGTGCAAACAAGTGTAACTCCAACAACAAAAGCAATTTTTAAATCGTTGTACTGTATCATAATTCTAATAGAATTAGCAATAGCAAGTACTATACCAACAATAACAGAAACCCTTATCTCCTTCCAAATAACTTTAAATATATCCTTAGTAGAAAGCTCCTTCATTGCTAAACCTCTAATAATAAGAGTAGAAGTTTGAGATCCACAATTTCCTCCTGTATCCATTAGCATAGGGATAAATGCTACCAACAAAGGCAAAGCAGAAATAGCAGATTCAAAGTTTTCAATAACTTGTCCAGTAAACATTGCAGATACCATCAAAACAAGTAACCAAACAATTCTTTTTTTAGCATGTACAAAAACGCTAGTTTTTAAATATGAATCTCCATCATCAGGTGTGATTGCCGCCATTTTTTCAAAGTCTTCTAAAGTTTCTTCTTGTATTACATCAATAGCATCATCAATAGTAATAATACCTACAAGTCTATTTTCTTGGTCAACAACAGGTAAAGCGACATAATTATATTTATCAAAAATTCTAGTTACTTCTTCCTGATCTTCCAATGTATTAACTTTTACAACATTAGTATTCATTATGTCTTTAATAATCTCTTTTCTGTCTGCTGCCAAAAGGTCCTTTATATCAATTATTCCCAATAATTTTCTATCAGCTGCTACGACATAACAATTATAAACAGTTTCCTTTTTTAAAGCTTTTTGTTTAATATAATTAAAAGCCTCATCAACTGTCATGTCTTCTTTTAAATCAATAAACTCTGTTGTCATAATTGTTCCAGCTGTATCATCAGGATATTTTAAGAGTTCATTTATAATTTTTCTATTTGCTGGCTTAGTATTTGTCAAAATACGTTTTACAACATTTGATGGCATTTCCTCAATCAAATCAACTGCATCATCCATATAAATTTCATTCATGACATTTTTTATTTCAGTATCTGTCAAACAATTAATTAATTTTTCTTGATCATCATGATTTAGCTCTACAAAAACTTCAGCAGCTTTTTCTTTTGATAAAAGTCTATAAATAATTATTATTTTATCTTCATTTACATTTTCAATAATGCTCGGGAAATCAGCACTGTTTATGCTTTGCAGGAATTCACGCAAATCCTTTATCTTTTTATTTTCAATTAAGTTTGTTAATGTTTCAATCATTTGCTCTTGATTCATCTAAAATCCCTCCTATCATTTATGTAAATCTCAACTTTTTATTATATATCTCTTGTCATCTAAAGTCAACATTAATAAATATAATTTGCATTTAAAAAATATTTAATAAAACAAAAAGCTGTCTTTTTATTTGACAGCTTTTTTATTTTATTATTATTCAAATAATTTTATTTAATTATACAACTTATTATATCTTCATCAAAGATTATTTTTTCATCTTTAAATGGATTTTCATTAATGTATATATTTTCTCCTATATATTTTTCTGCTATATTCTTTTGTTTTGTAAGAATAAGCTTTCTTCTTCCTTTACCATATTTAATTAGATTCTCTATTCCTTCATCTTCTTCAAAGATATCTATATCAATATTAGAATTTATTGCTATATTATATATTGTTTCAAATAATTCATCAAACTCATCACTATCTAAATATACATCTAATGATTCATACGGAATAAACTTTATATTTTTTACTTTGTTTTTTAATACATTATAGTCATTTATTCTATCTATAAATATAGTATTTTCCATAACTTGAATTTCGTTTGAAATTTCTATTTGAATATTTAATTTATTTTCTTTTAATATATCATTTATAATTTTTAAAAGAAGTTTATTTACACCTAGCATAGTATTATCTATGTTTATTTTCATATTCATGTTATTTGTTATTGCAATCATCACTAGGTTTAAAAGTATATATGGATTTCCGTTACAATATACCATTATCTCTTTATTTTCGTTTTGTATATTTTTTTCTTTATAATGCTCTACTATTTCTAAAAATTTTTTAATTTCTATTTGCATCTTACTATATTTTGAATCTATTTTTTTTAAGTTTTCTATTTCTTCGGCATTTTCTTTTATTTCTTTTTCAATTCTAGTAAGCATTGCATTATATAAAATTTTCTCCATAATATATCCTTTCTTATGTACGCTCTTTTCTAGATTTATTTACACCTTCTATTGCTTTATCTATTTCTTCTATTTCTTCTTTGGTATATTTTGAGTTATCTTCTTCTATTCCAAAATAGTTCTTTATGCTTGTTCCCCAGCCTTTACTATGTATTATTCTTGTTGCCATATCACTTTCTGAAAGTTCTCTTAACTTACTTCTATTTATTGCTCCATCTATAATTATTTCATCCATATTTTTGAAAAATTCATCAGTTTCCATTACATATGTTGCATTAGCGTATGCACTTACCTTTTTACCTCTTTTTCTTTCATGCATTCTTTCTATTACTATGTTATTTTGATTTGGAAGTAAGAATACTCTATGTCCATCTTTTACTTCTTTTCCTGCAGGAAGAAATTTTTTTGAATAGTCTTTATCTAATAGTGATATTAATTTCCATCTAGCATGAGGATCTGTTACATATTCTTTTGATTTTGGTTTACTTTGGTGACCAGATTTGCTTCTTACACCGTTGCTTTCTGCTTTATATGAGTCTTTTTCTTCAAGTAATTGTACTAGTTCTTCTCTTATTGCATATTCTTCTTCTGTTTCTCCATCAAATGTACTATATATTAAATCAAGTTTTTCTTCATAAGGTAAATCATCATTATTTACTATTACATTTCTAATTGAGTCTATATCTATTACTTTCTTTGCATACAACTCTTTTAAATCTGTTGGTTTTATACTATTACTTGAAAGCATTTCTTTTAAGTCTACTCCCCAGTCAGCTGCATCTTCAAGTGTTATTAAACCATATTGATATAATTCTTGTAATACATGACTATCTATATCTTCCTCAAATGAACTAATCAAATTGAAAGAAGCATTTTGTACTTCTTCTTCACTTCTTCCTTCTATATTTAATGCTTTGTATAATTCAACATATTTTATAAATAATGCTCT
Organism: uncultured Clostridia bacterium; assembly: GCA_947629105.1. GTDB lineage: Bacteria > Bacillota > Clostridia > TANB77 > CAG-508 > JAAWPK01. The sequence continues at coordinate 3,392 of CANRCJ010000045.1, forward strand.
TTCTTCTGGTGTGGTCTCATTTTCTGGATTCGAAACAGTCATATATAATTTTCTTAATTTATCTACAATATTTATACTGTTCTTTACTTCATCATCTTCTATCGCTTTTATATGCTCTGCTCCTATAATTCCCTCATTGAATAGTTTTTCAATTTCTTCTATTTCAAGTAATCTTCTTCTTACCATTTCGGCAAACACTTCTTTTGAACATCTATCTAATATAGTTAAAAGATCATAAATATCGTCTTTTTTAATAATGTTATTATCTATGCAATAAAATATATTGTCATCTGATGCATTTAAAATATTTACAATTTCGTCTCCATCAATTTTTATGAACCTTGCTTCACTTTCATCCATAGTTTTTAATGTAATTTCTCCTGCAATTAATCTTTGCTTTAATTCTTCACAGTCTGATTTTTTTATGTATCTATCTTTAGTAAATCGGCACATGTCCTCTTTAAGCTCACTTAAAGAATATTTTGCAATTTCTCCTCTTCTCATGTTTATGTTATCTATTTTTACGTCTCTTTTTATTTCTCTTTCTATTAAACCTATAAGCACACCTAAAGTTTGAACTTGAGTTAATTGTTGTTCTTCTTCGCTAATTTTAACAACAGCACTTACTTCGTCTTCATTTCCATTCTCTAAAATTTCTATATATCTAAAAGCTGCAATTAATAACAACTTATCTATATCAATATACTTACAATTTGATTTTATTGATTGAATCATTGATTCATTATATTCCTCACTAGCTAGCATATCTTGTGTCATTGTTCCATCTTCTTCAATCGCTGTAATGTCCATATCTGGATGTGTTTTTTTATATTCTCGTAAGAAATTATAAAACATCTGTTGTACAATAGCAGAACCGATTTCAGGATCTACACATGCAATATCTTTTAAATCTAAAACACTTATAGCACGTGTTAAATTGCCAATACCTACTTTTCGATCAATTTCTTCTATTTTTGTCATCTTTTTTTTGTCTAAATTCATTAATGTACTTAACTTTTGATTACTCTTTATGCATCTTATTAATTCCCTTGAATTTAGGACATTAACCCTTTCTACAGAGTCTTCCTTTTTTTTATATGCTAAAGTGATTACGCTCTTATCACTTTTTCCTAAAAGAGCCATAGCCCTTTCTCTTTCTTTTATTAGTATTTTTCTTTGAGATGCCATTGTTTCTGAATCATTTATTTCAATATTATGTTGTATATTATATAAAGTTAGTATTGCTAAACTACTTTTATTTACTTTTGATTCATATTCATTCAATACATTTCTAAAAGTCATTGTATTAAAATCATTTAGTAGTCTCTCTTCATCATCTTTTCGTGTGTTTTTAACAAACACTGCTGTTTTTCTATCTAACATGTCTCCGTTTTTTATTCTTTTCTGGTTTTCTTCAATTTCACTAAACAATTTATCTATAGCTTCTCTGTTATATCCTACTATTGCTTTAAAATTATCAGATGTTAAATACATTCCTAAATAGTCTAATATTTCTTCTACTGACATTTCTTCTAATCTACTCATTATTTCCTCCTAATTATTTATTCACTTTTATTATTTTACCACTTTTTGGTATATTTTTCAAGTATTATGTAAACATTTGTGAATATTTTGATATTTGTTTCATATATTTTCAAAAAGGAGAACAGTAATGTTAAATATTCTTTGGCCAATTTTTATAATTGTTTCTTACGTATATTCATGCTTTTCTGGAAATGTAAATAATATTAATAACGGAATTTTTGAATCTTGTAAATCTGCTGTAGAACTCACTATTACTTTTTTCGGGACTATAACACTTTGGTGTGGAATAATGAAGATTGCAGAAAATAGCTCTCTTTCAAAAAAGCTTTCTAACATTTTAAAACCTGTTATTAGATTTTTATTTCCTGATATAAAAAAAGATGATCCATCTTATGAACTTATTTCTTTGAATATGATTGCTAATATTTTAGGACTTGGAAATGCAGCAACGCCTTTGGGTTTAAATGCTATGAAGTCCTTGCAAGAAAAAAATACTTGTAAGAAAACGTTAAGCAATTCAATGGTAATGCTTATTTTACTAAACACCGCTTCTCTTCAAATTATTCCTACAACTGTTATTGCAATAAGATCTTCTCTAAATTCTGCTAACCCCACTAGTATAATTTTCCCTGTTTGGATTTCAACAATTTTAGCAGCAGTTGCTGGAGTTTTTACTGTTAAATTATTTATTAAAATTGGTAAATAAAGGAGTTTATTCATGGAATTAATTAATTATATTTCTATAATCGCTGTACCTTTTGTTATATTTTTTATCGTATCATATGGTGTATTAGAAAAAATTAAAGTTTTTGATAGTTTTTTAGAAGGAGCTAAAGAAGGTATTGATACTGTTGTTAAAATATTTCCTACTTTAGTTGCATTGTTTCTTGCTGTTAGTGCTTTAAGAAACTCAGGAATATTAGATTTTATTGGCAATTTATTTGAACCTATTCTTAAACTTCTAAAAATTCCTTCTGAAATTCTTCCTCTTATGCTAGTAAGACCTATTTCAGGAAGCGCATCAACTGCCGTTGCCTTAGATATAATGAAAAATTTCGGAGTTGATTCTCAAATTCGGTAATATTGCTTCTACAATCATGGGATCTACTGAAACAACTTTATATACTATTGCAATTTATACAAGTTGCGTTGGCGTAAAAAATATTCGTTTTGTTCTTATTGCAGCCCTTATTGCTGATGTTGTCCGGAATGCTTACATCTGTCGCTTTTTGTACCTTTTTGTCGTAAAGTTTTCCTTGACTTTTTAATCTTTATAAAGTATCATATTATTGTAAATTAATTCAATTTTTTATTAATCTAAAATAGAACTATATTTTTTATAAAAGTTCTATTCATCAAATTTTATTTAATTTTTATTTCTTTGGAATTTAAATTTCTTTTTTGCTAAGTTTCATTTAAATTACCCAGATTTATTAATTATATTATGTTTTAATTTATTAATTATGTTTTTCAACTTGTAGAGGTTTGCTTAATTTATATCTTCTCTTTCGTTCCCCCATTTTATTACAAACGAAAGACTAACCTCTACAGCCTCCGAATGGAGTTATATATCTAACTTTACAGGAGTATAGCGCTCCTGTAATTCTTATTAAAATATTTATAAATTTTTGTTGATTATTAAGACATTTTGTGTTATGATTAATAAAAGTGTATTGTAAAATTTAACAGTCAAGTAACCTTATATTTTGTAAAGGAGATAAATACCATGATAAAATCCACTGGAATTATTAGAAAAGTAGATGAATTAGGAAGAATTGTAATACCTATGGAGCTTAGGAATAAACTAGGAATTGCCGAAAAGGATCCATTAGAAATATTTGTTGATGGTTCTTCTATTATTCTAAAAAAGTATAATCCTAATTGTATATTTTGTGGAAGTAGCAAAGATTTATTTTCATATAATGATAAACTTATTTGCTCTAAATGTAAAAGTAAAATTTCAGAGCTTAAATAAAGATTAATCTATAAATTTCCATTAAAAAAATACACTTTAAATGTTAGATATTAATTTAACATTTAAAGTTGTATTTCATTTATATAAATTTTTTATAAATTTCATCTTTCTTTACTTTTCTATCTTTTGCAATTTGTTTGATTATTTCTTTCTTTTCATATCCGCTTCTGCTCATAATATTCATAATGTTCTTGAAGTGTCATATTTTCAAATATATTTTCATTTTGATTTTCTGCTTTATCTATTACTATAACAAATTCCCCTTTAGGTTCTTTTATCTTTTGCATAAGTTCATTTGCCGTGCCTATTATAAATTCTTCATGTATTTTTGTAATTTCTCTAGCAAGTACTATTTTTCTATTTTCTGTATATTCTTTTAAGTCGGTAAGTGTTTGAATTAGTTTATGTGGTGCTTCATATATTATACTTGTCTTACTTGAATTTTTTATTTCTTTTAATTTTTCTTTTCGTGTTTTTGAGTTTAATGGTAAAAAACCTAAAAAGGTAAATTCCTTAGCATCTATTCCTGATGAAATTAATGCTGCAATTAGTGCGCAAGGACCTGGTATTGGTACTACCTCTATGCCTTCTTCTATTGCGTATTTTACTATTTCTTCTCCTGGATCTGATATTACTGGTGTTCCTGCGTCAGATACAAGAGCAATATTTTTACCTGATTTTGCCATATCTATTATTTGTCCTATTTTTTCATCTTTACTATGTCTATGAAAGCTTATCATTGGTTTAGATATTTCTAAATGATTTAATAATTTAAGAGTTTGTCTAGTATCTTCTGCAACTACTATATCAACTTCTTTTAAGACTTTTATTGCTCTTAATGTTATATCCTCTAAATTACCAATAGGTGTTGCAACTAAATATATTTTTCCTGCCATTTCGATTTCCTTCCTTTAAATTTTATTATATATTTTTAAAATTTCATCTGAATATTCCCCATTCTCTTTATATATGTATAATGGTTCTCTTACCTTTAAATATCTATTTGCATATTTTACTGCCTTAATTAAAACTAATGTTGGTTTACTATTTATTTTTGAGTAAACTAATCTTATTTCTTTTGGCTCTAAATCATATTTTCTACAATATTCAAATATATCAACAATTCTTTCTGGTCTATTTATCATATACATTGCGCCTTTATCTTTAAGAGCTTTGCTTGCAGTACATATAAAATCTTCCAATGTTCCTTCTACCTCATGCCTTGAAATTAATTTTACTTTATTTTCATTTGTAGCGCCTGTATTATATTCTTTGTATGGTGGGTTAGTAACAACTGCATCATATTTAATATCAGTATAAAAATCTTTTACATTAATATTTATTATTTCTATCTTGTCTTCTAATTTATTTAATAAAATGCTTCTTCTTGCCATTTCTGCAACTTCTTCTTGCACTTCTACACCAGTGATTTTTACATTTTCAATTTTGGCTGATAGTAATAATCCTAATACACCATTTCCTGATCCTAAATCTAATACCCTACTATTTCTATGAATTTCCTTTGCGAATCCTGTAAGTATAACACTATCTACTCCGAAACAAAACCAATTTTTATTTTGAATTATTTTTAAATTATTTATTTCTAAATCGTCTATTCTTTCATTTATTTTTAAATCCATATGTAACCCTTTTCTTAATTTTTCATATTATTTATTATACAACAAATCTACATAAATTAAAATAGTTTTATGGAAAATGCAAAGGTGATTTTATGGAAAATAATTTATTTTATTCAAGAGGAAATAAAAATCAAAATTGTAATAATTCGAAATTTAATTTTAAAAAGAAAAAAGAAAATACTCTTGCTTCTTTATATGAAGTCGAGAATTTTCTTTTTAATTACAA
>CANRCJ010000046.1 GCA_947629105.1 uncultured Clostridia bacterium
AAATACATCCTTAAAAAGGGATGCTTTTTATTTCATATAATGCTCCTTTAGCTCAGTTGGTCAGAGCAACCGGCTCATAACCGGTGGGTCCAAGGTTCAAATCCTTGAAGGAGCACCAAGATAAACTTAAGCATATAAGCTTAAGTTTTTTTTATAGAAAAATCTATAAAAATCTTGTTAAAAAAATTAAAATTTTTGTTATAAAATACTTGTAGAATAAATAGTAACGCTATATAATTATAATGAAAAAATATATAAAGGAGAAATAAATGTCTGAGAAAAACAGAAGAAAAAAGATATATTTAAAAAATGACTCTGGAATTACAATAGTTACATTAGTTATTGCGATTATCATTATAGTATTGTTAGCAACAATTACTGTAAGCGCTGTTAATACTGTTGGACGGCATTATAAAATATGCAAATAATGGAAGACGTTCATATACACTAGCAGAGGTAAAAGAAGCAGTAGAATTTTATATGTTAGATCAATTTAGATTTTTAAATGAAAAATATTTGACCGTAGAAGAAGTAGCAAAGATACCAGAATTGAGATATTATAGAGACAATGTGGGTGTATATAATGGCAAAATAGTATTCTTAGGAGACGAAGAATCAGAAGAGGGAAAATTAGCAAAAGACCTAGGATATGATGTAAAAAACATGACAAAAGATGAGTTTAGGTATTACATAGAATTAGGAATATTAGCTGATAAAGTTTCAAATGTAAAGCAGAATATTGGAAGAGAGCTAATGGCAAGAGGAGGCCTTGAACAGTCAATAACAATCGGAAGTATAATATACGATAATGGGTGGTATTTGATAGGAAATTATACAGATGATGAAAAAAGCAATAATACATATTCATCACAATTTGAAGAATTAGGAATAGAAGACACAACACATGCACCTTATCTTGTGAATTATGAGACAGGAGAAGTTTTAAGTATTGATGGAATGCCAATGTATGCAAGCCAAAACAAGGTACATTCTTTTAACTTAAAGGAAGGAACTAATACGACACTAGATAAATCAATTTTATATGTTAATTCAATGACTGAAAGAGATGAGAATCATTATGGAAATTTGAATTCTAGTGGGGGAAAGTTCAAATATAGTGATGATGGGGCTTTATTATTTGATTCAGGTGGTGCTATTGCTTATTGTGAAGTAGATAAAAAATATACTATTGATCATGCTTATTCAATTAGTACAACCATAGAATGTGATATTTCTCAAAAGTCTGGGGAATTTCCAGGAATGGTATTTGCAATATCCGAAAAAGTTGGATCATATATTTGTTGGCTTGGAATATATAACGGTTACATGAATATATGTTCATATTCGACTACCAGTTGGTCTGGACGCGCTTATGAGAGTGAAGCAGATGGCTTTTTGAGTACGAGTATTGCAGAATATAATAATAAGCCAATGAACATTCAGGTAGTGGGGACAGAAGGTGGAGAAACTAAATTATATATAAATGGAACCTTAAAGAAAGCATTTAAATCTGGGGACTTAACAAACCCTACATTTAAGAATGTAACAATAGGAGATTTAAGAATTGGAAGAAATTTAAAGTTTAGTGGTAAATTATATGACTTTGCAATATATGGCAAGGCTCTAACAGAACAAGAAGTACAAGATAACTGGAATTTCTTTAAAAAATGAGTATTTCTATCATAATAGGAATTGCTCATGCAACGATTTACCTATAAAAAGCTTTGCCTTTTGCATATTAGCTGTGTATATAGTAATATTTTTGCAATATTAAGAAATAAATGTAGACTTTTGTACAAAAATAATATAAAATAATGAGGTAGAAAAAGCTAAAATAAAAAGGAGGAATTTTAATGCTTGTAGAAAAAATCATATTCAGTATTTTAGCGTTTTATCTTTTTTTAGTGATGTTTTTCAAAATGATAAAAAAAATAGATGCTACATATGTTACTATCCTTGTAATGCAAGGACTGGGCATTGCGATTAGCTTTATAGAAATCATATTTACATTAAAATATAATATAATTGTAAAGACAATAATATACCTAATATCAATAGTTATACCAATAATAATCATGATTTTAGAGCGTAAAGGAAAAAACTTTTCAGAACTAATATATTTAACACTTGCAAAATTTTATAAATTAACTCGGAAATGTAAAGAAATGTAAATCTATTTTACTTTCATTAGTAGAAAAGTATCCAGAAAGTTATTCAGCACACAAAATGCTTGCAGAAGCATATGAAAAAGAAGGCGGAATGAGAAAAGCAATAGATGAATATGTAATAGCGGTAGACTTAAATAAAAAAGACTATGATTCATATTACAGAATATCATTTCTTTTAAATGAACTAGATAAACCAGACGATGCAATAGTAATGCTAAATAACTTGCTTAGTAAAAAACCAGAATATATAAATGCAACAATGTTACTAGGAGATATATTAACAAATCAAGAAAGATACAAAGAGGCATTAAATGTATATACTAATGGCTTAAAATATGCACCAAATGATTATGATTTGTATTATAATATGGGAATTGTATATACAATGCTTAACGATTTTCCAAATGCTAAAATATGTTATGAGAAAGCTGCGACAATAAATAGCTTGCTTTATCATGCATATTATAGTTTAGGGCAAATAAATCTAATAGAAATGGATTTAGACGAAGCAGAAAACTATTTTACTAAATGTTTAGAAGATAAGGAACAAGAGCCTGATGCTTATTATAAACTTGGTAAAATATATATGCTAAGAGGAGACCATGATAATGCTGTTAAATTTGTAAACTTAGCAATAGAATTAGATAATAACTATATAAAAGTTGCAAATCAAGAACCAATATTTATTCCAGTAAAGAGTAAATTTACAATTCCAATAATAGAGGAAGAAGATATAAAACCGAGACAAACAAAGCATACTAAAAAAGAATTAAAGGCAAGAGAACATCTTGATAAAACATACAATGTGGTCGGAAAATTAAATATATTTAAGATGAAGCCAAATAAAAAAATATATGAAAATAAAGAAAATGAAAATGAAAATACAAAAGAAAGAGAATAGTAGGAGGTAAATAAAATGACAATTATACAAGCAATTATATTAGGAGTTGTGCAAGGACTAACAGAATTATTACCAATATCAAGTTCTGCACATTTATATATAATACCATGGATATTTGAATGGACTAAGTCAGCAGATTTTAATGTGGCTTTTGAGGCATTTGATGTTGCACTACATGCAGGAACTTTGCTTGCAATAGTTATATTCTTTTTTAAGGATTGGTTAGAGCTTATAGTACGGAGGATATAAACAAGTAGTAAAGAAAGAAAAATCATTTGAAGGAAAGATGTTTTGGTATTTAGTACTTGCAACAATACCAGGAGGAGCAATAGGATTTATACTAGATAAATTCTTAGAAGATAAGCTTACTACACCTATAATAATAGGAATTGCATTAATTGTAATGGGAATTGTTTTATACATAGTTGATAAAAAAGCTAAATCAGATATTGAATATAAAGATATGACATTAAAACAAACATTTTTAATAGGTTTATCACAAAGCCTTGCATTTATCCCAGGTGTTTCACGTTCAGGAGTTACGATGACTACTGGTAGAGCACTAGGTATAAAGAGAGAGTCAGTTGCAAAATATTCATTTTTACTTTCAACACCAATTGTTGCTGGTGCAACATTATATAAACTTAAAGATTTTGTTATAAGTTTTCCATTCTTTGTAGGAGTTTTAACAAGCTTCATAGTAGGAATATTTGTAATAAAATTTTTAATGAATTATTTAAAGAAAGGAAGCTTTAAAGTATTTGCAATATATAGAGTAATAGTTGGTATATTTATAATTGCACTTTGGATAATTAGATTATAAAAGGAGGTAATTTAAAATGAAACCTATCAAAGTAGAACATCCACTAATTGAACACAAACTTGCAATATTAAGAGACAAAAAAACAGGAACAAAAGAATTTAGAGAATTAATATCAGAGATTACATTGTTTTTATGTTATGAGGCAATGAAAGATGCAAAGTTAACAGAAGTAGAAATTGAAACGCCAGTTGCAAAAACGAAGGCACATGTAATAGATGAAAACGATTATGTATTTGTTCCAATAATAAGAGCTGGTACTGGAATGATTGATGGGATAGTCACAATGATACCAAATGCAAAAATTGGTCATATTGGGCTATATAGAGATGAGAAAACATTAAAGCCAGTTAGATATTACTATAAGATGCCAAAGGGAATAGAGAATAAGCAAGTAATAGTTATAGACCCAATGCTTGCAACAGGTGGTTCAGGAATTGATGCTATTACTCTTCTAAAAGAAGATGGAGTAAAGAATATTAAATTTTTAAGTATAATTGCAGCACCAGAAGGTTTAATGAGAATAGAAGAAGTACATCCAGATGTTCAAGTTTATTGTGCAGCAATAGATGACCACTTAAATGACGTTGGATATATTGTCCCAGGATTAGGAGATGCAGGAGATAGAATATTTGGGACTGTTTAAAAGGAGGAAATAGTATTTTGAAAATCACAGATATAGAAGAATTAAAGAAAAAGGCAAATGACATAAGAATCGGAATCATTGAAGCCGTTTATGGCGCAAAATCTGGACATCCAGGAGGATCTCTTTCATGTGCAGATATTTTAGCAGTATTATATTTTAATCAAATGCATATTGACCCTAGAAAAGCAAGAGATGAGGCTAGGGATAGATTTATTCTATCTAAAGGACATGCTGCACCTGCTTTATATAGTGCATTAGCAAATCGTGGATATTTTGACGTAGAAGAACTAAAGAACTTAAGACATATAGATAGTAATTTACAAGGCCATCCAGATATGAACAAAGTTCCAGGAGTAGATATGACATCTGGTTCATTAGGACAGGGCTTATCAGTTGCAAATGGAATTGCAATGAGCTCAAAATTAAATAGCAGAGGAATAAGAGTATATTGCCTTCTAGGAGACGGAGAAATAGAAGAAGGACAGGTATGGGAAGCTGCAATGACTTCAAGTCACTATAAACTTGATAATTTGTGCGTAATAGTAGATAACAATAATTTACAGATTGATGGAAGTGTTGAAGATGTAATGAGTCCATATCCAATTGACAGCAAATTCAAAGCTTTTGGATTTAATGTAATAAATATAGATGGACATAACATAGAAGAGATAATAAAAGCATTTAATATTGCAAAAGAGACTAAAGGAAAGCCAACTGCAATAATTGCTAAAACTATAAAAGGAAAAGGTGTATCTTTTATGGAAAATCAAGTTCGGATGGCATGGAAAAGCACCAAATGATGATGAATACAGGCAAGCAATAAAAGAACTTAAAAAGAATAAATAGGAAGGAAGATAGGTAAATTATGAATTTAGATAAAAAAGTTGCAACAAGGGCAAGTTATGGAGAAACCCTAGCCAAACTTCGGAGAAGAAAATGAAAAAATAGTAGTATTAGATGCAGACCTTTCAGAAGCAACAAAAACAAATATATTTGCAAAGAAGTTCCCAAATAGATTTTTTGATATGGGAATTGCAGAACAAGATATGATGAGTACAGCAGCAGGACTTGCAAGTGCTGGACAGATACCTTATGCAAGCACATTTGCAGTATTTGCTGCAGGAAGAGCTTATGACCAAATAAGGAATAGTATTTGTTATCCTAAGATGAATGTTAAAATATGTGCAACACATGCTGGAGTTACTGTTGGAGAAGACCGGAGCAACACATCAAATGCTAGAAGATTTAAGCTTAATGAGGACACTTCCAAATATGACAGTTATGTGTACATCAGATGACACAGAAACACGGCTGGGCAGTAAGAGAAATTTCTAAAATTGACGGACCTGTATATTTAAGACTTTGCAGACTTGCAACTCCCGTAATATATGACGAAAATCAAAGATTTGAAATAGGAAAAGGAGTGCAAATAGGAGAAGGAGAAGATGCAACTGTAATTCGGAACAGGAGTAGTTGTATCAGAAACATTAAAGGCAAAGGAAGAATTAGCAAAAGAAGGAATTAATATAAGAGTTGTAGATATGCACACAATTAAGCCAATAGATAAAGAATTAATAATTAAATGTGCTAAAGAAACAAAGAAAATAATAACAATAGAAGATCATAGTGTTATAGGTGGCTTAGGAAGTGCTGTATGTGAAGTTTTAAGTACAAATTATCCAAGCAAAGTTATTAGAATGGGAGTTAAAGATACTTTCGGTAAATCAGGAAAAGCAGAAGAACTTTTAGCATATTTTGGACTTAATTCAAGAGCAATTATAGAAAAAGTAAAAGAATAATATAAAAAGCAATATAGGAGGCAAAAATAAATGCGCGGAATTTTAAAGTGGTTTAAATCAGGAACAAGAATGAAAAGATGGATGTTTGTAATAATTGTTGGTATAATTCTTTTATGCTATGGAATAGCAACAATTATAGACATGAAAGAAATATCTGTATTAAATCTAATTCTAACAATTATACTATCAGTTGCAGGTTTCATGATGGTAGTAGTAGGTATAATATACAGTCAGAAAAGAGTCTTGGAGCTACTTATTGAAAATACGGATGAAAGATTAGCAGAAGAGAAGAAAGATGTAAATGTAAATTCACTAATTTTTAACAAAACTGTATATAATGAAGGACCTAAAATAGTCGTAATAGGTGGAGGCTCTGGACTAAACACAGTTCTTAAAGGAATGAAGGGATATACAAATAATTTAACAGCAATAGTAGAAATGTCTGACTATGGAGAGATTCAAAAAAATTCAGGATTGTTGCCAATAGAATATGTAAAACAAAGTATAATTGCTTTATCAGATGATGAGGAAGAAATGAAAAAACTTCTAGACTTACCAATACAAACAGGAATGGACTTTACAGATTTATTTGTATCTGCAATGCAAGAGATAAATGGAGAAGGCTCAAAATTTATTGAAAACATTTCTAAAGTACTTAATATAACAGGAAGAATATTGCCTGTAACGCTTGATAAAATGAACGTATGTGCAGAGTTAGAAGATGGAACTGTTGTAGAAGAAAAAAACAAAATTGCAGAAACATCATCTGAAAAAATTTCTAAAATAAACAGAATATTTGTAACACCAACAAATGCTAAACCAGCACCTGGAGTTATAGAAGCAATACAAGAAGCTGATGCAATAATAATTGGACCTGGAAACCTATTTACAGAGGTAATACCTAACTTGCTCATAAAAAATATATCTAAGGCAATAAAAGAAAGTAAAGCAATAAAAATCTACATAGGAAATATAATGACAAAACCTGGGGAAACAGATGATTTTTCTTTATCTGACCACATAAAAGCAATATTTGAACATGCAAACAATAAGATAATAGATTATTGCATATATGATACAGGAGAAGTAGTTCCAGAATATGTTAGAAGATACAATAAAGATGGAGCTGACTTAGTAGAACAAGATATACAAAAATGCAGAGAACTTGGAATAAAGCTTATACCGAAGGAATTTGCTTGTATAGAAAATGACGCTATAAGACATGATCCAGTAAGTGTAGCAGATTCAATAATAGAGCTAATTTGTGAAGACTTAAAGTTTAAAGATATGCAAAATAACCCTAAGTATGTAAAAATGAATACAAGACTTAAAGCAAACAATGAAGCAAGAAGAGAAAAAACAAAAATTAAAAATAAGCTCAAGAAAAAAGAAAATAAGATTAATAAAAAAGCAAGAAGAATGGATGATAGAAAGAAGAGTAAGTTTAGTACAAAATATAATGAAAGAATTAAATCTATAAGAACAAGCGAAGATAAAAGACAAGAAAATATAAGAAGAATGGAAGAAGACGACGAAGATTAAAAAATATGGAGGAACATATGAAAAAAAGTGATGGAGAAAAAATAACTCTAGAAGAAGGACTAAAGAAAGAATGGCTTTTAACTAATGGAATTGGTGGATATGCATTATCAACGATAATTGGATGTAACACAAGAAAGTATCACGGTTTACTTGTTGCATCTTTTGCACCTCCAGGGAAAAGAAAAGTTATACTTTCTAAAGTTGATGAAAGTATTGAAATAGAAGGAAATAAATATAATCTGTATACCAATATTGCAAATAACTATATATCTGATGGATATAGATATCAAGAAAGTTTTGAAAAAGATGTAATACCAACATTTACATATAAGGTAGAAGATATAGAAATAAAAAAGCAAATTTGCATGGAATATGGTAAAAATACAGTTTGTATATTATATAAAATTAAGGCAAAAAATAAGCCTGCTATACTTACACTTGCACCAATAATAAATAATAGAGATTTCCATCAAATGAGTACAAATCATGAATTTGCATTAAAGCAAACAATAAGAAAACAAAAAGTAGCAGTAATAGTAGATTATCAAGCAGAAAATCCTATATATTTTAATTTAAGTGAAGGAACTTATATAGAACACAAAAATGATTGCTTTAGAAATATGTACTATATAGAAGAAGAAAAAAGAGGTTTTTATCCAGAAGAAAATCTCGCAGTACCAGGTAGGTATGAAGTAGAAATTGGAGCCCATGAAGAAAAAGAAATCTCGTTTGTATGTTCATTAGAGAATAATATTGAGGAACTAGATGTAAAAAAGGTAATAAATAATGAAACAATGAGAATTAGAAAATTAGTTACAGCTTCAGGCTTGAATGATTTAAAGGTAAA